>NZ_JANX01000435.1 GCF_000767795.1 Inquilinus limosus MP06
AGCGTCGCGGTCTTCAGCTTGCCTATCAGCCCCGGCGCGACGGTGGCGGAGCGGACGGCGTCGACCGGCACCTCGGGCAGCCGGTCGCCGAAGGCGCGGCCGCGCGGGTCGGTCGCCAAGCGCACGGCATGACCGCGGGCGATCAGCGTCCGCGCCAGCGCCTCCGCCGGGAAGACATGGCCGCCGGTGCCGCCCGCGGCCAGGAGGATGGGGCGCTGGTCATTCACCGTAGCCCCCCTCCCCCGGCATGCCTGCGGGTCAGGGCCAGCACCATGCCCATCCCGTAGCCGAGCGCGATCAGGGAGGAGCCGCCATAGCTGACGAAGGGCAGCGTCATGCCCTTGGTCGGGATCAGGTGCAGGGTCGAGGCCATGTTGATCGCGGCCTGCAGCCCGAACTGGGTGACGAGGCCGACCACTGCCAGCATGATGAACAGGTTGGTCTCGTTCGCCACCCGCGACAGGCCGCGCACGACGATGAAGGCGAACAGCGCCACCAGCAGCAGGCAGAAGAACAGGCCGAACTCCTCGCCACCGACGGCGAAGATGAAGTCGGCATGGGCGTCCGGCAGGTACAGCTTGACCGTGCCCTCGCCCGGGCCGGTGCCGAACAGCCCACCATTGGTGAAAGCCTCGAGCGCCCGGTCGACCTGGTAGTTGTCACCGGTCGAGGGGTCGAGGAAGCGGTCGATGCGGCTGCGGACATGGTCGAACAGGAAGTAGGAGCCGACCAGGCCGCCGGAGCCCAGGGCGATCAGCCCGACCACCAGGAACATCGGCAGGCCGGCGATGAAGAACTGGATGAACCAGACCGCCGTGACCACCACGGTCATGCCGAGATCCGGCTGCGACAGCAGCAGGAAGACGATCATGGCGTAGAGCACGGTCGAGGCGATGTAGCCGGGAAAGCCCGGCCGCATCTTCTGCTGCGCGAACAGCCAGGCGGCGGCCACGGCGAAGGCCGGCTTGACGAATTCCGAGGGCTGCAGCGACAGGCCGGGCAGCTGGATCCAGCGGGTGGCGCCCTTGATCTCGACCCCGACGAACAGCGTGGCGAAGACGCCGAGCATCGACAGGACCAGCACGATCGCGGCGACGCGGCGGATCGCCCCCGGGCTCATCAGCGAGACCATGAAGGTCAGCACGATCGCCGGCAGCAGCATCATCAGATGCCGCTCGATGAAGTAGAACTCGCCGAGATTGATGCGCTGGGCCACGGCCGGGCTGGCGGCCAGGATCAGGATCGAGCCGATGCCCATGATGATGCCGAGCAAGAGCAGCATCCAGCGGTCGACGGTCCACCACCAGCGGCCGATGACTGAGCTGTCCGCGCGATCCAGGGTCACCATCTACAGCTCCCCCCTCTCCACCCGGACCTGCAGGCCCTTGACCGAGGCGGCGAAGGCCTCGCCCCGCGCCTCGAAATTGGCGAACTGGTCGAAGGAGGCGCAGGCCGGCGACAGCAGCACCACGGCATCCGTGGCGCCGTCCGCCTTGGCGGCGCGATAGGCGGCCTCGATCGCGGCGTCCAGGTCGGTCGAGCGCTGATACGGCACCCGGCCGTCGAGATGGGCGGCGAATTTCGGCGTGCCCTCGCCGATCAGGAACGCCTGTCGCACCCGCGGCAGATAGGGATCGACCGCCTCCAGCCCGCCCTCCTTCGGCCGGCCGCCGGCGATCCAGTAGATCGTGTCGTAGGAGCCAAGCGCCTTGGCCGCCGCGTCCGGGTTGGTGCCCTTGCTGTCATTGACGAAGCGGATGCCGGCGATGGTGCCGACCAGCTGCTGGCGGTGAGCGAGGCCCGGGAAGGTGCGGATCGCCGCGGCCAGCACCTCTTCCGAAACCCCGGCGGCGCGGGCGGCGGCCCAGACGCAGGCAGCGTTCTGGCCGTTATGGGCGCCCGGCAGGGCTGGCGCCTGGCGCAGGTCCAGCACCGGGCGGGCTTCACCCTCGGTGGCGTCGTGCAGCACGAAGTCGCGGACGAAGACGCCGCCCTCGACCGCGCGCGCGGCCGAGACCGGGATCGCCCGGATCTCCGGCCGTGCCCGGGTCTTCTCGAACACCGTGCGGGAATAGTCGTCATCGACCCCGATCACCGCCGTGCCGCCCGGCCGGATGCCGTCCAGCAGCCGGGTCTTGGCGGCGACGTAGCCGGCCATGTCGGGATAGCGGTCGAGATGGTCGGGGGTGATGTTGATGAAGACGCCGATCGACCACGGCACCTCGGTGATGGTCTCGAGCTGGTAGGACGAGACCTCCAGCACGTACCAGCCGCCGGGGCCGACCGGGCGGAGGCCGAGCGCCGCGGGGCCGAGATTGCCGCCGGCCTCGGAATCCAGGCCCGCCGCTTGGAACACGTGCTGCAGCAGCGCCGTGGTGGTCGACTTGCCGTTGGTGCCGGTGACGCCGAGGAAGCCGGCATCCGGCAGGGCCTCGGCCAGCAGGTCGATGTCGCCGACCAGGCGGCTGCCGGCCTCCAGCGCCCGGGCCACGGCCGGGTGCGGCTGCGGATGGGTGCGCGGGATGCCGGGGCTGAGCATCACCAGGTCGATGCCGGCCATGCCCTCGGCCGCGAAGTCGCGCACCGGCACGCCCTCGCGCTCGGCGAAGGAGCGGCCGGCGACCTTGTCGTCCCAGGCGGCGACGGTCACGCCCGCCGCCTTGAGCGCGCGGATCGCGGCGGTGCCCGACTTGCCGAGGCCGAGTACGGCGACGCTGCGGCCCTTGAGATGCGAGAGGTCGATCATCCGATCACCTCAGCTTCAGGCTGGAGAGGCCGATCAGGGCCAGGATCACGGCGATGATCCAGAACCGGATCACGATGGTCGGCTCGGCCCAGCCCTTCTTCTCGTAATGGTGGTGCAGCGGCGCCATGCGGAACACCCGCTTGCCGGTCAGCTTGAAGCTGCCGACCTGCACCATCACCGACACCGCCTCGAGCACGAACAGGCCGCCGATGATCGCCAGCACGATCTCGTGCTTGGTGATCATGGCAATGGCGCCGAGCGCGCCGCCCATCGACAGCGACCCGGTGTCGCCCATGAACACCATGGCCGGGGGCGCGTTGAACCACAGGAAGCCAAGCGCGCCGCCGATCAGCGCGCCGCAGAACACCGCCAGCTCGCCGGCGCCCGGGGCGTGGTGGATCTGCAGGTATCCCGCGAACACGGCGTTGCCGGCGAGATAGGCGATCAGGCCGAAGCAGGTGGCGGCGATGATCACCGGCATGGTGGCCAGGCCGTCCAGCCCGTCGGTCAGGTTGACCGCGTTCGAGGCGCCGACCATGACCAGCATGGCGAAGGGGAAGAACAGGATGCCGAGCTCGACCATCACGTCCTTCAGGAACGGGATGGCGACCGCGGTCTCCCGCACCTCCGGCGTCACCTGCAGGTACCAGAACACGGCGACCAGGGCGATCACGCCCTGCACCACCAGCTTCAGCTTGCCGGACAGGCCCTTGGGGTTGCGCTTGGTCAGCTTGAGGTAGTCGTCACCGAACCCGACTAAGCCGAAGCCGACTGTGACCAGCAGGGTGATCCAGACAAACGCGTTGCGCAGATCGGCCCAGAGCAGGGTCGAGACCACGATCGCGATCAGGATCATCAGCCCGCCCATGGTCGGCGTGCCGCGCTTCTTGAAGTGGCCCTCGGGCCCGTCCTCGCGGATCGGCTGCCCCGCCCCCTGCCGCGACTTCAGCCACCGGATCATCGACGGGCCGATGACGAAGGCGATGACGAGCGCCGTCATTACCGCGGCCCCGGTCCGGAACGTCAGGTACCGGAACAGGTTGAAGATCAGCGCCTGGTCGGCGAGCGGGGCGAAGAGGGCCGGAAGCACCGGGACCGTTCCTTTTTCAGAGGCCGTTGGCGACGCGCTTGGGCGAGGCCTGTGGGGCCCGGTTCTCGCGCGCCACGTGCAGATTTTCCAGCGCCTCGACGATCACGGCCATGCGGCTGCCGAGCGAGCCCTTGACCATGACGCAGTCGCCCGGGCGCACCGCCTCGGCCAGGACCGGCGCCAGGGCGGCGCTCTCGGCCGCATAGGCGCCGCGCCGGCCTTCCGGCAGGGCGTCATAGAGCTGCTTCATGTCCGGGCCGCAGGCGAAGACCAGGTCGATATCGTTGGCCAGCACATGCTGCTTCAGCCCGGCATGCAGGGCCGGCGAATCGGGCCCGAGCTCCAGCATGTCGCCGAGCACGGCGATGCGGCGCCCGTCCGGCCCGCTGTCGACCCCGCCCAGCACCTCGAGGCTGGCGGCGACCGAGACCGGGCTGGCGTTGTAGCTTTCGTCGATCAGCAGCAGCTTCCCGGCCTGGCCGCCGCGCTGCAGCTCGACGGTGATGCGGGCGCCGCGGCCGCGCAGCGGCGTGATCCGGCCCATCGCCCGGGCCGCGCCGGCGATGTTGGCGCCCATGGCCTTGGCCGCCAGCAGCACCGACAGGCTGTTCAGCACCCAGTGCCGGCCCGGGGCCGACAGGGTGTAGCGCAGCGGCTCGCCCAGGATCACGGCGTTGACCGCGCTGGCCGCGGTGTGCAGCGAGCAGTCGATCAGCCGGGCATCGGCCTCGGCATGCTCGCCGAAGCTCCAGATCCGGCCGACGCCCTGGGTGCGGGCATGGGCGACGAGGCGCGGGAAGAACGGGTTGTCGCGGTTCAGGATCGCCGTGCTCTCCGGCCCCATGCCGCGGAAGATCTCGGCCTTGGCGTCGGCGATGCCCTCGACCGAGTGGAAATGCGCGGCGTGCACCGCCTCGACATTGGTGATGATGGCGACGTCCGGCTCGACCAGGCGGGACAGCGGCGCGATCTCGCCGGCGTGGTTCATGCCCAGCTCGAACACGCCGTAGGTCACCTGCTCCGGCATCCGCGACAGGCTGAGCGGCGCGCCCCACTGGTTGTTCAGGTTGCCCTGCGAGGCATAGGCCGGCGCGGTGGCGGACAGGGCCAGCTTCAGCGCCTCCTTGGTGCTGGTCTTGCCGACCGACCCGGTGACCCCGACGACCCGGGCCTCGCTGCGCATGCGGGCGAAGCGCGCCAGGTCGGTCAGCCCGTCCATGGTGTCCTCGACCACCAGGAGCGGCGCGTCATGCGGCACGCCCTGCGGCACCCGGTCGACCATCACCGCCGCGGCGCCCTTGGCCAGGGCGTCCTTGACGTAGTCGTGGCCGTCGAAGTTCGGGCCGCGCAGCGCCACGAACAGGTCGCCCGGCACGACCGAGCGGCTGTCGATCGAGACGCCGGTCGCCGACCACTCGCCGACCTGCATCCCGTTGGTAGCGGCAGCCGCCTCCGCGGCCGGCCAGAGCGCAGGGGTGGTCATGGCGTTCGTCTCCATCGCGGGTCGCTCTTCAGTTCGGTCACGGCTGCACGCGCCTGCTCCGCATCGTCGAAGGGGCGTACGTCATCGCCGATAATCTGGCCGGTCTCATGGCCCTTTCCGGCCACGACCAGGACATCGCCGGGGCCCAGCCCCTGCACCGCAGCGCGGATCGCGTCGGCCCGGTCGCCGATCTCGGCGGCGCCGGGGCAGCCGGCCAGCACCTGGCGGCGGATCTCGGCCGGGTCCTCGCTGCGCGGGTTG
>NZ_JANX01000436.1 GCF_000767795.1 Inquilinus limosus MP06
ACCGCGGCGTTCAGCTGGATCAGCGTCCGCCCCGGCGCCCGGAACAGGGCGCGGGAGCCGGTGGTGAAGTCCTGCAGTCGGGTGCCGACCGCCAGCACCACATCGGCATCGACCGCCAGCGCATTGGCGGCGCTGGAGCCGGTGACGCCGATCGAGCCGACGTTGGCCGGGTGGTTCCAGGCCAGGCTGCCCTTGCCGGCCTGGGTCTCGGCCACCGGCAGGCCGTGGCGCTCGGCGAAGCCGGCCAGGGCCTTGGCCGCGCCGGAATAGAGCACGCCGCCGCCGGCGATCACCAGCGGCCGCTCGGCCTTGCGCAGCGCCGCGACGGCTGCGGCCAGCTCGGCTTCGTCCGGGCCGGGACGGCGGATGCGATGCACCTGCTCCTCGAAGAACCAGGCGGGGTAGTCGTACGCTTCGGCCTGCACGTCCTGGCACAGGGCCAGCGTCACCGGCCCGCACTCCGCCGGGTCGGTCAGCACCGCCAGGGCGCGGGGCAGGGCGGTCAGGATCTGCTCCGGCCGGGTGATCCGGTCGAAATAGCGCGACACCGGGCGGAAGCAGTCATTGGCGCTGACCGTGCCGTCGCCGAAATCCTCGACCTGCTGCAGCACCGGGTCGGGCCGGCGGCTGGCATAGATGTCGCCGGGCAGCAGCAGCACCGGCAGCCGGTCGACATGGGCCAGGGCCGCCGCCGTCACCAGGTTGGTGGCACCGGGGCCGATCGAAGTGGTCACCGCCATCATCCGGCGGCGGAACTTGGCCTTGGCATAGGCGATGGCCGACAGGGCCATGGCCTGCTCGTTATGCGCCCGCAGCGTCGGCAACTGCTCGCGATGGGCGTACAGCGCCTCGCCCATGCCGGCGACGTTGCCGTGGCCGAAGATCGCCCAGCAGCCGGCGAACAGGCGCTCGCGCTGGCCGTTCTCGTCCTCGATCCCCCCTGTTTCAACCCATTGGGCGGCGAGGTGGCGCACCAGGGCCTGCGCCATGGTCAAACGCACGGTTCCCATCCCCATTGCTCCTTCAGGCTGCGGCTTGTGCCGCGGCGCGGGCATTCTCCCAGGCGGCGATCAGGCTGCCATAGCTGGCGGCCATTCGTCTCACCGCTTCGTCATCGTCGATGCGCCCCGCGATCCAGTCCTCGGCGGCGCGGCCGAAGATGGTGCGGCCGACCGCGAAGCCGCGGCACCAGGGCTGGCGCGCGGCCAGGGTGAAGGCGGCCGTCAGCTCCTCCTCCGGCGCCTCCAGCCCCAGCAGCACCACGCCGCGGCAATGCGGGTCGCGCCGGGCGATCACCTCCTGGATCGCCGCCCAGGCGGCCTCGGAGGGAGGGGGCGGCAGCTTCCACCAGTCCGGATGGATGCCGAGGGCGTAGAGCTGGTCCAGCGCCCGGGCCACAGTGCGGTCGTCGGCCGGCATGGTCCGGGGCGGGATCACCTCCAGCAGCAGCTCGTGCCGGGTGGCGCGGCTGGCGTCGAACAGGGCCAGCAGCTGGCGGTCCTGTTCGGCCCGGATCTCCGGCGGGTCGTCCGGGTGGTACTGCACCAGGCACTTGACCACATGCTCCAGCGGCCATTCGCGCAGAGTGACGCCGACATCCGGCCCGCCCTCGAAGCGCAGCGGGCGCGATCCCGGCAGCTCGATCGGCCGGCCGATCCAGGCGCCGCTGCCGGCGGCGGCGAACAGCGCCTCGCTGCCCAGCCGGCCGTCGATCAGCACGCCGAAGCCGGGCCGGTCGCCATGCGCCTGCTTCGCCGCGGTCCAGGCCAGCAGCTTGAAGTCGCCGATCCGCTCCGGGTCGGCGCCGTGGCGCGCCGCCATCTCCTCCAGCTGCGAACGGTGGTCGAAGGCCATGGCGTGGACCTCGGACCAGTCGCGGATCCGGGTGGTCGCCCAATGCACCTGGTTCAGGGCGGGGTCCTCGCGCAGCCGGTGATGGGCGCTGCCCTCGGCCAGGAACTGCGACAGCTCGGTCCAGCTCGGGTAGGACGGGGCGCAGCCGTGCCGCGATACGGCGAAGGCGCCGCAGGCATTGGCGTAGCGGCAGGCGGCCTCGACCGGCTCGTCGCGCAGCCAGCCGCGCAGGAAGCCGGCCATGAAGCCGTCGCCGGCGCCCAGCACATTGTAGACCTCGACCGGGAAGCCGGGGCCCTTCACCCCCTGCTCGATGTCGTCCGGGATCGCGCCCGGGAACACCACGCAGCCCATCGGCCCGCGCTTGACCACGATGGTGGCGGCACTCAACTCCCGCACCCGGCGCAGCGCCGCCAGCGTGTCGGTGGCGCCGCCGGCGATGTGGATCTCCTCCTCGGTGCCGACGATCAGGTCGCACTCCGGCAGGATCGCCTGCAGATGGGCGCTGACAGCCGAGCTCTCGACGAAGCGCTCCTCGCCCAGGCCATGGCCGGTCAGGGCCCACAGCACGGGGCGATAGTCGATGTCCAGCGCCACCTTGCGGCCATGGGCACGGGCCAGCCGCATCGCCTTTCGGCTCATCGCCGCGACGCCGGGCGTCGAGAAATGGGTGCCGGTGACGACCACGGCGCGGGCCGAGGCGATGAAGGCCTCGTCGATGTCGTCCTCGGACAGCGCCATGTCGGCGCAATCCTCGCGGTAGAAGATCAGCGGGAAGGTGTGGCGGTCGCGGATGCCCAGGATCACCAGCGCGGTCAGGCGCTTCGGGTCGGTGATGACATGGCTGGTGTCCACGCCCTCCGCCGCCAGCTGCTCGCGGATGAAGCGGCCCATATGCTCGTCGCCGACCCGGGTCAGCAGGGCGGTGCGCAGGCCCAGCCGGGCGCCGCCGACCGAGATGTTGGTCGGGCAGCCGCCGACGTACTTGGCGAAGGAGGCCATGTCCTCCAGCCGGCCGCCGACCTGCTCGCCATAGAGGTCGACCGAGGACCGGCCGATGCAGATGACGTCGAGTGTCGGCTCAGCCATGACGCGAGACCCCCTCCGGGCGCCAGAACTCGGCCTGCGCGTCCATGGTCCAGCGGTGCTCCTCGGTGAACTCCGGCACGGTATAGGGGTTGCCGGCGAGGTGCCGGATCACCCAGGCGTAGTACATGCCGTAGCCGGGGGCGGCGCATTGCGCGTGGTCGAAGCCGTCGAAGATCTTGACCGTGTCGTTCGCCCGCACCTTCAGCACGGTCTCGCCCAGCTCGGCATGGCCGTAGCCGCGCGGGTCGGTGAAGCGGTAGTGGTAGATCTCCGGCTGCGGATGGTGGTGCGGCGGATAGCTCGACCAGCGGCCGGGGAAGGTCACCACCTCGCCCAGCACCAGCTCGGCATTCGGGTCGCTGTTGCGCAGGTCGAAGATGGTGCGGACATAGCGGTAGCAGGCCTCGTCGACCTGGCCCTTGCCGCGGTGCTCGTTCGGCACGTCCGCCGGCCCGAAGACGCGGGACGGGAAGGGCTTGGCGTTCCTGGTCTCGTAGACGGTGAACTCCGCCTCGGTCTCGGCCGTGAGCCGCACCCGGGCGCCGGCGGCGACATGCACGGCGCTGGCCGATTCATCGAACAGCGAGGCGCGGGAGAAGCGGACGGACTGGTTGTCGACGGTCACCTCGGCGGTGCCGGACATCAGCAGCCAGGCGGTCTCGTTCGCGGTCTCGATCTCGCGGCTCTCGCCTGGCGCCAGCTTCAGCACGGCGACGGCGATGCCGGTGTCGTCCTCGGGCTCGTCGAAGCGGGTGATCTGCGTCAGCCCCGGGCCGAAGCCGCCGCGGTGGCCGGTCAGATGGCGGGTCATGGGCTGGTCCTCCCCAAGGCTGTTTCGGCCAAATAGAACAAATATTCCATTTGACTGCAACCTCGGAATTCTGATTTTTCTGTCGCGGTCGGCCGCCGCCGGGACGATGATCCGGCGCGTCGCGAGGGAGAGGAATCCATGCTCAAGATCTGCCAGTTCGGTGCCGGACGGATCGGGAAGATCCATGCCGACAACATCGCCCGGAACCCGCGCACCCAACTGGTGGCGGTGGTCGACGTGCATCGCGAGGCGGCCGAGGCGCTGGCGAAGCAGCACGGCGCCGCGGTCGGCGATGGCTTGGCGGCGCTGGACGGCGCCGACGCGGTGGTGATCGCCAGCTCGACCGACACCCATGCCGACCTGATCGAGGCCGCGGCCAAGGCCGGCAAGGCGATCTTCTGCGAGAAGCCGATCGACCTCGACAGCGCCCGGGTGGAAGGCTGCCTCGACATCGTCGCCCAGGCGGGCGTGCCGCTGGCGCTCGGTTTCAACCGCCGCTTCGACCCCAGCTTCGAGGCGGTTCATGCCGGCATCGCCGAAGGCCGCATCGGCAAGGTCGAGCTGGTGGCAATCACCAGCCGCGACCCGGGCCCGCCGCCGGCCAGCTATATTCGCGTCTCCGGCGGCCTGTTCCGGGACATGATGATCCATGATTTCGACATCGCCCGCTGGCTCCTGGGCGAGGAGCCGGTCGAGATCTACGCCACCGCCAGCAACCTGGTCGATCCGGCGATCGGCGCCGAGGGCGACGTCGACACCGCGGTGGTGACGCTGAAGACCGCGGGCGGCGCCATCGCCCAGATCTCCAACAGCCGCCGCGCCGTCTACGGCTACGACCAGCGGGTCGAGGCCTTCGGGTCGCTCGGCATGTTGCGGGCCGAGAACCGCGCCGCGACCACGGTGGAATATGCCGGCGCCGACGGGGTGGTGCGGGACAAGCCTCTGCATTTCTTCCTGGAACGCTACGCGGAAGCCTATCGGCGCGAGCTCGACGACTTCATCGACGCGGTGCTGGAAGGGCGGGCGCCCCGCGCCGGTGGAGAGGACGGGAAGCGGGCGCTGCTGCTCGCCGACGCGGCCTGGGAATCGTGCAAGACCGGCGCTCCGGTGCGGCTGTCACGCTGACTCCGCCTCGATTTGTCCTGCGAAAGAATCTCTCGCAACCCGGTGCGACGCCTATGGTCAACGCGCGCGGGCTGAGGTTATAGTCCACGCGGGTGTCTTCTGTAGGCTCGGCTGAGGGGTATGGAGACGATCGTCGCCCGCGGGTGGGTCAACCACACGCGGGCTGGTTGTCTCAGGTAACGAATGGTCGTCTCGACAAAAACGTTCAGACCGTCCAGCACCGGCTTGTCGTCGGTTGCGAGCGGACAGATTCTGGTTTCCGCTCGCGGAAGCCGCACCCTTGGTCCTGGTGCAGCACTTTCTCTTGGAGTTTCAGTTCAATGATGAACCGACGTCATCCGCCGCGCGTCGGAGGCGGCGAATATCGCCGTGACGTGACGGCAGTGGTCAAGTGGTTCAACCCGACGAAGGGCTTCGGCTTCGTCCAGGTGACGGACGGTTCGCCGGATGCGTTCCTGCACGCCTCGGTCGTGGAACAGTCCGGCCATCGCGAGATGTATGAGGGCACGAAGATCGTCTGCGACATCGCGGAAGGTCAGAAGGGTCCGCAGGTCGCGGTGATCCATCGCATCGAGGAGCTCGGCGCCCCGCCGGCCGGCGGCGCCGGCGGCGGTTTCCGTCCGAACCGCTTCGGTGACGGCGGCGGCCGTGGCGGCTTCGGCGGTGGTGGCGGCTTCGGCGGCGATCGCGGCGGC
>NZ_JANX01000437.1 GCF_000767795.1 Inquilinus limosus MP06
CAGCGCGAAGCTGCGCCAACCGCCCGGCGATGGGGCGAACACGGCATCGGCCGCCGCGGCCCGCCCGGCCAAAGCGGGGGCTGCCAGGGCGGCGGACAGGGCGATGCCCGCCCGGAGGACGTCACGACGGCTGCTCATGGTTTGCGCTCCTGATCTGCGCAGAGGCACGCGCGGCCAGACACGGCCGACCGCGGGACTTCGGGAATGGCGGAAGAGGGCGGCACCAGCGGCCAAGCGGCATTGCGCCGCCCCGCGGGCAGCCGGAAGTGCCTGTCGGCATCGATGCAGCCCCGCGACGCGGGAGCGCTGGAGAACGCCACGGCGGCGATTAGACGGCGAAGGCGGGCGGAAGGTCAACCGGAAGCCGGCCGCGACTCGCCGCCCCAGCGCTCATCAGCCCTGCACGAAGAGTCACAATAAGCTGTTGTAATAGCAAAACAATACGAAGGTATAGGGTGTCACGGGCCGTTTGACTTGGAACCGTTCCAAGCGTAGCATTTTCCGGATTTGGCACGTCTTTTGCGGAACCGGCTTCCAGGAGGTCCAGGATGGACATGAAGCTCTCGCGCCGCGGCTTCCTGAAAGGGGCCGGCGCGGGTGTGGCGGGCACGACGCTGGGGGCCTTCGGCTTCGGCGATATCGAGACGGCCTATGCCGCCGCGATCCGGCCCTTCAAGCTCGCCAACACCGTCGAGACCCGCAACACCTGCACCTACTGCTCGGTGGCCTGCGGCATCATCCTCTACTCCAAGGGCGACCTGCGGAAGGGCGAGAAGGCCGAGATCACCCATATCGAGGGCGACGCCGACCATCCGACCAACCGCGGCACGCTGTGCCCGAAGGGTGCGGCGCTGCTGGACACGGTCCGGTCCGCCACCCGGCTGCAGCACCCGATGCTGCGCCGCGCCGGCAGCGACAAGTTCGAGCGGATCTCCTGGGACCAGGCGCTGGACAAGATCGCCCGCGCCATGAAGGACGACCGCGACGCGAACTTCATCGCCAAGAACAAGGACGGCACCACGGTCAACCGATGGCTGACCGCCGGGTTCCTCGCGGCCTCGGCGACCACCAACGAAACCGCCTACGCCACCTACAAGGTGGTGCGCAGCACCGGCATTCTGGCGTTCGACAACCAGGCGCGCGTCTGACACGGCCCGACGGTGGCGAGTCTCGCCCCGACATTTGGCCGTGGAGCCATGACGAACTCCTGGACCGACATCAAGAACACCGACCTCGTCATCATCATGGGCGGCAATGCCGCCGAGGCCCATCCCTGCGGCTTCAAATGGGTGACCGAGGCCAAGGCCAACCGCGGCGCCAAGCTGATCGTGGTCGACCCGCGCTTCACCCGCTCGGCGTCGGTGGCGGACTATTACGCGCCGATCCGGCAGGGCACGGACATCGCCTTCCTGCTGGGCATGATCAACCAGTGCATCCAGAACGACCGGGTGCAGTGGGAGTATGTGAAGGCCTTCACCAACGCCACCTTCCTGGTGAAGGAGGGCTTTGCCTACAAGGATGGCCTGTTCACCGGCTATGACGAGCAGAAGCGCGACTATGACAAGTCGACCTGGGACTACGAGATCGGTCCGGACGGCTATGCCGTGGTCGACGACACGCTGCAGCATCCGCGCTGCGTGTGGAACCTGCTGAAGCAGCACGTCGCCCAGTACACGCCGGAGATGGTCGAGCGGATCTGCGGCACGCCGAAGGACAAGTTCCTGAAGGTGGCGCAGATGGTGGGCGAGACCGCGTCGCCGACCAAGGCGATGACGTCGATGTACGCGCTGGGCTGGACCCAGCATTCCAAGGGCTCGCAGAACATCCGCACCATGGCGATGCTGCAGCTGATCCTGGGCAATATCGGCATCCGCGGCGGCGGCATGAACGCCCTGCGCGGCCATTCCAACATCCAGGGGCTGACCGATATCGGGCTCTTGTCCAACTCGCTGCCCGGCTACATGAACCTGCCGCTGGACAAGGAAAAGGACTTCGCCACCTACATGTCGACCCGCGGCTACAAGCCGCTGCGGCCGAACCAGACCAGCTTCTGGCAGAACTACAAGAAGTTTTTCGTCAGCTTCCAGAAGGCGATGTTTGGCGCGGCGGCGACGCCGGAGAACGACTTCGCCTATGACTGGCTGCCGAAGCTGGACGTGCCCAACTACGACATCCTGCGGTCCTTCGACCTGATGAAGCAGGGCAAGGTGAACCTCTATTTCTGCCAGGGGTTCAATCCGCTGCAGGCCTTCCCGAACAAGGCCAAGCTGGCCGAGGCGCTGACCAGGCTGAAGCTCCTGGTGGTGATGGACCCGCTGGAGACCGAGACGGCGCGGTTCTGGGAGAATCACGGCGTCTACAACAACGCCGACACTGCCGCGATCCAGACCGAGGTGATCCAGCTGCCCACCTCCTCCTTCGCCGAGGATGAAGGGTCGCTGGTCAATTCCGGGCGCTGGCTGCAATGGCACTGGCCCGGCGGCACGCCCCCGGGCGAGGCCAAAACCGACGCCTGGATCATGGCGCAGATCCATCTGCGGCTGAAGGAGATGTATAGGAAGGAGGGCGGAGCCTTCCCCGACCCGATCCTGAACCTCAACTGGGCCTATGCCGACCCGAACGAGCCGAAGCCGGAGGAGCTGGCCAAGGAGATGAACGGGTCCGCCCTGGCGGATCTGTTCGACCCGGCCGACCCGACCAAGAAGATCGTCGAGGCCGGCAAGCAGCTGCCGAACTTCGCGGTGATGCGTGACGACGGGTCGACCGCCAGCGGCTGCTGGATCTATGCCGGCAGCTTCACCGAGGCCGGCAACATGATGGCCCGGCACGACAACTCCGACCCGGATGACACCGGCACCTTCGCCAACTGGGCCTTCGCCTGGCCGGCCAACCGGCGGATCCTGTACAACCGCGCCTCCTGTGATGTCTCCGGCAAGCCCTGGGATCCGTCCCGCAAGCTGATCGAGTGGAACGGCAGCAAGTGGACGGGCTACGACGTCCCGGACATCTCGCCGACGGCGAAGCCCGAGGATGTCGGGCCGTTCATCATGAACGCCGAGGGCGTGTCGCGGCTGTTCGCCCGCGGCCTGATGCGCGAAGGCCCGTTCCCGGTGCACTACGAGCCGTTCGAGAGCCCGGTCGCCAACGTCATCGCGCCGAAGGTGCGAGGCAATCCGGCGGCGCGGGTGTTCGCGGATGACTTCGCGCAGTTCGCCGACATCGCGTCGCCGGACTTCCCCTACGCCGCCACCTCCTACCGGCTGACCGAGCATTTCCACTACTGGACCAAGAACAACCATGTGAACGCGGTCCTGCAGCCGGAGTTCTTCGTCGAGATCTCGGAGGAGCTGGCGAAGGAGAAGGGCATCGCCAAAGGCGGCTGGGTCCGCGTCTGGTCGAAGCGCGGCTCGGTCTTCGCCAAGGCGGTGGTGACCAAGCGGATCCGGCCGCTGGTGTGCGACGGCAAGACCGTCCACATCGTCGGCATCCCGATCCATTGGGGCTTCATCGGCGCGGCCAAGAAGGGCTTCGGCGCGAATGTGCTGACGCCCTTCGTCGGCGACGCCAACATCGAGACGCCGGAGTTCAAGGCCTTCTGCGTCAACATCGAGGCCTCGTCCGGGCCGGCGGTGGCGTGAGGAGATACGGCATGTTCCCCCCACTCCCCAACCCCACCGTCGCCCCGACCGCCCCGAAGTTCGGCGACCAGGACCTGATCCGGCGCTCGGCTTCCACGGTCACGCCGCCGGCGCAGCGGCAGACCGAGGTCGCCAAGCTGATCGACGTGTCGAAATGCATCGGCTGCAAGGCGTGCCAGTCCGCCTGCATCGAGTGGAACGACACCCAGGCGCAGCCGATCGGCGAGAATCTCGGCGTCTACGACAACCCGTCCGACCTGACGCCGGACATGTTCACGCTGATGCGCTTCACCGAATGGGAGAACCCGGAGACCCAGAACCTCGAATGGCTGATCCGCAAGGATGGCTGCATGCATTGCGAGGATCCGGGCTGCCTGAAGGCCTGCCCGGCGCCGGGCGCGATCGTGCAGTACTCGAACGGCATCGTCGATTTCGTGCACGAGAACTGCATCGGCTGCGGCTACTGCGTGAAGGGCTGCCCCTTCGACATCCCGCGCGTGTCGAAGACCGACCACAAGGCCTACAAATGCACGCTGTGCTCCGACCGCGTCGCGGTCGGGCTGGGGCCGGCCTGCCAGAAGGCCTGCCCGACCCAGGCGATCGTGTTCGGCACCAAGGACGAGATGAAGGAATGGGCCGATTTCCGGATCAAGGACCTGAAGTCGCGCGGCTTCGACCATGCCGGGCTGTACGACCCGCCGGGCGTCGGCGGCACCCATGTCATGTATGTGCTGCACCATGCCGACAAGCCGGAGATCTACGCCGACCTGCCGAAGAACCCGACCATCAGCCCGATCGTCGAGGCCTGGAAGGGCGTGACCAAGGTGGTCGGCCTCGGCGCCATCGGCTTCGCCGCGGTGGCCGGCGTGGTCCACCACCTGTTCGCCGGCGCCAACCGCGTGCAGCCGGAGGATGAGGAGCACGCCGAGGAGCTGGCGGGAGGAGACCGGAGATGAGCGCCGACACCCCCCGCGTTCCTGACGACATCCAGCCGGGCGACGACGTCCATCCCGGCAGGCCGGTGGTGGTCAACCGCTATAATCTCGGCGCCCGGATCAACCACTGGATCACGGCGGTCAGCCTGGTGCTGCTGGCCCTGTCCGGCCTGGCGATGTTCCACCCCAGCCTGTTCTTCCTGACCGCGCTGTTCGGCGGCGGCCAGATGACGCGCACCCTGCACCCCTGGATCGGCGTGGTGCTGTTCTTCTCCTTCGCCGGCCTGTTCATCCGTTTCTGGAAAGCCAATCTGTGGAAGAGCGAGGACAACACCTGGCTGCGCCGGGCGCGCGACGTTCTGGCCGGGAACGAGGACAGGCTGCCGGAGCTGGGCAAGTACAATGCCGGCCAGAAATTCGTGTTCTGGGGCATGTCGATCCTGATCATCCTGCTGATCGCCAGCGGCATCGTCGTCTGGGACCAGTACTTCTTCGAATTCACCACGATCGAGCAGAAGCGCATCGCCATCCTGGTGCATGCGGCCATGGCGGTGATCGCCATCTGCGTCTGGATCGTGCATGTCTATGCGGCGATCTGGGTCCGTGGCACCATCGGCGCGATGACGAAGGGCAAGGTCACCGGCGGGTGGGCCTGGCGCCACCACCGCAAATGGCTGCGCGAGCTGGTGGCGCGGAAGCCCGGTTCCGGCAGTTCCGCGGCGCCCTGAAGCAGGGGCGCCTTCCGCATCACGTGGCCCGTCGGGTTCGTGAGGATCGAGATGAGTGATGAACAGGCCCGGCCCGACCCGACCGTGATCGGCGACGTCGCGGCCCCGCCCTTCGCCCGCCTGCCGGACCCGCTGCAGCTGTGCATCAACCGCACGCTGCGCCTGCGGGTCCTGGCGGCGGGCAGCGAGATCGGCCCCTATCTGCGCTTCCTGTCCGACCTGGTCGAGCTGCAGTACCGGATCCAGGACGACCTGCCCGAACCGGCGCT
>NZ_JANX01000438.1 GCF_000767795.1 Inquilinus limosus MP06
GACCTGCGCACCGGCGGGCCGGGGCTGGCGCTGGCGCGGGCGGCGCTGGGGCGCGGCATCTCCGTCGTGCTGGCGAACAAGGGCCCGGTGGTCCTGGCCTTCCGCGAGCTGCACGAGACCGCCGCCCGCACCGGGGCGCGGCTGAAATACAGCGCCACGGTCTGCGGCGGGCTGCCCGTCCTCAACATCGGGCGGCGCGACATGATCGCGGGCGAGATCCGCAGGCTGCGCGGCGTGTTCAACGCCACCACCAACTTCATCCTCGACCAGATGGCCACCGGCGTGTCCTATGGCGACGCGCTGGCCGAGGCCCAGCGCCGCGGCATCGCCGAGGCCGACCCCTCGCTCGACGTCGAGGGCTGGGACACCGCCAACAAGCTGCTGATCATCGCCAACAGCCTGCTCGGCGCCGATATCGCGCTGGCCGACATCGCCGTCACCGGCATCGCCGGGGTGACGCAGGAGAGCCTGGCGGCCGAGGCGGCGCGCGGCAACGTCATCCGCCTGGTGGCCAGCGCCGAGGCCGGGCGCTACGCCGTGGCGCCGCTGGCCCTGCCCGCCGCCGACTTCCTGGCCCAGTGCCGGGGCTGGGAGATGGCGGTCGAGATGCACACCGATATCTACGGCATCAGCTATCACAAGCTGTGGGAGCGCGAGCCGACGCCCACCGCCGCGTCGATGCTGCGCGACGCGGTGCACATCTTCGCGCCGGGGACGCTCTGAACGGCCGGCCGTCGCCCGGGTGGGGCCAGGACGTCGCGCCAGGCCGGAACGGGGGGCGCCCGGCCTGGCGGCGGAGGTCGATCAGGAGAACACGAAGTCCGAGGCGTGAAGAGAAGACGACCAGGTCCCGATCATATTGATCTTGATGTCGGCCGAGCCATTGCCATCGGTATCGACCAGCAAGAGTGAATCTTCAAACCGCGCCTCGCTATTGCCGGTGGCCGTAAATTCTCCACTTCCAAGATAGCTGAAACTGCCATGCAGCAAGCCTTGAAACACGAGCTTGTCCCCTTCGGACGAACTGAAATCGAATATGGTATCGGTCGCGTCTGATGGCACGACAAAGCGAAAGCGGTCGGCTCCGTCGCCGCCTGTGAGACTATCGGAGCCTAGGCCGCCTGTCAGCTGATCATCTCCGCCCCCGCCCTGTAGAGAGCTTGATACAAAGCTGTCCTTGCCATAGCCATGTATTACATCGTTGCCGTTACCGCCATCGAGAAGCGTAAAATCTTTATTGCCGTATATAACGTCATCTCCGGACCCTCCATGCACGGAGGAAGAGATCCTGTGCGAAGATCCGCCTTCTGACAAATCAATGAAATTTCCATGATTGGAAAGATATATATTCAAATTGGTGAGAACGGGTTTGGAGGATAAATTTAATGATCCCGCATCCACGAGATATACGTTGAGGCCGACAAAAGCCCTGCCGCCTTGGATGCTCTGAAATTCTTCAAATTGGTCTGTTCTTATATAGATGTCAGGGACAAGAGAATAAAGTTCTTCGATATTGATTATATTTACGTGAGAGATGTCTATCGCCTCCCTGCTACCAACATAACCCAGTTCCAGGATGTCGTTTCCCCCTCCGCCATCATAGATCTCGCCGACGGCCAGGTCGCCGTCGCCGATGTGGAGCGTGTCGGAAGAGTCTCCGCCGTAGACATAGTCCTTGCCGAAGCCGCCGGTCAGATCGTCCGAGCCGGCACCTCCGAGAAGAGTGTCGTCTCCGCCGCCGCCATGCAGGCCATTGTTTCCGGCATTGCCGATGATGAGGTTGCTGCCCTCGTTCCCGCCGCCATTGATATCGGCCAGGCCGGTCAGCGTCAGAGTCTCGACATTCGCCCCGAGGACATAGCTGACCGAGGCACGAACCAGATCGATGCCCTGGCCTGCCGCCTCGACGACCTGATCCCCGGCGGCGTCGACATCATAGGTGTCGTTGCCGATACCGCCGACGAGGCGATCATCCCCGGCGCCTCCGATCAGGACGTCGTCGCCGGCGCCGCCGGCCAGCACATTCGCCCCGGCATTGCCGACGATGGTGTTGGCGAGCGCGTTGCCGGTGCCGTCGATATCCGCCGTGCCGGTCAGGTCCAGCTCCTCGACATTCGCGCTCAGCGTATGGCTGACCGACGCCCGGACCCGGTCGTAGCCGGCATCCAGCCCCTCGCTCGCCACGTCGCCGGTCGAGTCGACGTCGTAGACGTCGTTGCCCGTGCCCCCGGCCATGGCGTCGTCGCCGGCGCCGCCGTTGAGCACGTTGTTCCCCGAATTGCCGATGAGCGTGTTGTCCAGCGCATTGCCGAAACCGTCGATGTCAGCCGTGCCCGTCAGGGTCAGGATCTCGACATTGGCCGACAGCTGATGGCTGACCGAGGCTCGCACCCGGTCGATGCCCTCGCCCGCCCGCTCCACCACCCGGTCGCCGGCGGAGTCGACATCATAGGAATCATCGCCCAGGCCGCCGAAGAGGGTATCGTCGCCGAGCCCTCCCACCAGCCAGTCACTGCCATCACCGCCATAGAGCGTGTCGTCGCCGTCGAGGCCATAGATCTGGTCCGCCTCGGCGCTGCCGACGATCCTGTCGGCGGCCGCCGTGCCCGTAAACACCGGCATGAAATTCCCTCCACTGAATAAATTCGGCGCGCAACGGCAGCCCCCCGACCGCCTTGCGCCTCGCCAGCTTAATCCCGGCCTCGCCTCGTCCCGCAAGCTGGATTCCGAGGGGTCATGAAAAAATTCATATATCTTTGTCGCGATACCGAGCGGGGTGTGCGCTGGGCGCCGATTCGGGGTCAGGCGAGGTAGCCGGAGATGCCGTCCCACAGCAGCTTCAGCGCCGTCACCACCAGCAGGCCGTAGACGGCGCGATAGGTCTGGCGCTGGTCCAGCCGGCCGTGCAGCCGCCAGCCCAGCCACACCCCGGCGGGGATGGCGGGCAGGCACAGCGCCATCAGGGTCCAGGCCTCGGCGGTGGGCCGTGCCAGCAGCAGCCAGGGCAGCGCCTTGACGGCGTTGCCGACGGTGAAGAACAGGCTGGTCGTGCCCGCGTAGACCGCCTTGCCGAGGCCGAGCGGCAGCAGGTACATCGCCAGCGGCGGCCCGCCGGAATGCGCCACCATGGTGGTCATGCCCGAGGCCAGGCCGGCGGCGACCGCCTTCGGCGTCGAGCGCGGCCGCATCGTCACCGTCGCGCCCTTGGTGAACCACAGGCCGACGAAGGCCAGGGTGACGGCCGCCATCACGATGGCGATGGCGCGGTGGTCGAGATGCGTGAACAGCAGATAGCCGAGGCCGATGCCGGCCACGAGCCCCGGCAGCAGCGGCAGCAGGTCCGGCTTGGACCAGGTCGACGGCTTCCAGTAGCGCAGCGCGACCAGGTCGGTCGCCACGAACAGCGGCGCCAGCAGGCCGCCCGCCGTCACCGGGTCCATCACCAGCGACAGCAGCGGGATGCCGATGATGGCGAAGCCGCCGCCGAAGGCGCCGCGCAGCAGCGAGATCAGGAGGACGCCGGCGAAGGCGACCAGGATGGTGGCGGCGGTCAGGTCCAGCATGATGCCGCAGAGTGTCCCGGCGCCCCGACCAAGGCCATCGGAACATTGCCCTCAGCGCAATACGGGACGGAGCGGGACGGGCTTATCGCCGTTTCCGCAGCCAATGGGCGACCTCGCCGACGATGCCGCGGCGGAACAGCAGCACCACGACGACGAAGATCGCGCCGGTCACCACCGTCACCGGCAAGGCGGATTCGGCCAGGTAGTTCTGCAGCGTCACCACCAGCCCGGCGCCGACCACCGGGCCGACCAGCGTGCCGATGCCGCCCAGCAGCGTCATCAGGATCACCTCGCCCGACATCTGCCACTGGATGTCCGTCAGCGACGCCAGCTGGAACACCAGCGCCTTGGTGCCGCCGGCGAGGCCGGCCAGCGCCGCCGACATGACGAAGGCGGTCAGCTTGTAGGCGTCGACCGGGTACCCCAGCGAGATCGCCCGCGGCTCGTTCTCGCGGATCGCCTTCAGGATCTGGCCGAAGGGCGAGTGCACGATGCGCCAGATGATGAAGAAGCCGAGGCCGAAGATCGCCAGCACGACATGGTAGAAGGTCAGCGAATCCGACAGGTCGAGCAGGCCGAACATGCGGTCCTGCGGCACCGACTGGATGCCGTCCTCGCCGCCGGTGAAGGGCGCCTGCAGGGCGACGAAGAACACCATCTGCGACAGCGCCAGGGTGATCATGGCGAAGTAGATGCCCTGGCGGCGGATCGCCAGGAAGCCCATCACCAGCCCCATCGCCGCGGCGGCGGCGGTGCCGGCCAGGATCGCCAGCTCCGGCGGCCAGCCCCAGACCTTGGCGGCATGGGCGGTGACATAGGCGGCGCCGCCGAAGAAGGCGGCATGGCCGAAGGACAAGAGGCCGACATAGCCGATCAGCAGGTTGAAGGCGCAGGCGAACAGGGCGAAGCACAGCAGCTTCATCAGGAAGACGGGGTACAGCAGGTAGGGCGCGCCGAGCGCGATCACTGCCACTGCCAGCGCCGCCGCGATCTTCGTGCCGGTCAGGCCCTCCGCTCCGTTGCGCTCGACCACCGCCATCTCAGCGCTCCCGCCCGAACAGGCCGGCGGGGCGGACCAGCAGCACCACGGCCATGATGACGAAGACCACGATGTTCGAGGCCGGCGGGTAGAACACCTTGGTCAGCCCCTCGAAGATGCCGAGGGCGAAGCCGGTGACGATGGCGCCGAGGATCGACCCCATGCCGCCGATCACCACCACGGCGAAGACGACGATGATCAGGTTCGACCCCATCAGCGGGCTGACCTGGTAGACCGGCGCCGCCAGCACCCCGGCCAGCCCGGCCAGGCCGACGCCGAAGGCATAGGTCAGGGTGATCATCCGCGGCACGTTGATGCCGAAGGCCTGGACCAGCGTCGGGTTCTCGGTGGCGGCGCGCAGCGTGGCGCCCAGCGGCGTCTTCTCGATCACGAACCAGGTGGCGAAGCAGATCACGATCGAGGCCAGGACGACCCAGCCGCGATAGATCGGCAGCACCATGAAGCCGAGATTGACGGCGCCGGTCAGCATCGCCGGCGGGCTGTAGGGCTGGCCCGAGGTGCCGTACCAGCTGCGGAACAGCCCCTCCAGGATCAGGGTGACGCCGAAGGTCAGCAGCAGGCCGTAGAGCGGGTCGAGCCGGTACAGCCGCGACAGGAACAGTTTCTCCAGGATCACGCCGGTGATGGCGACCGCGATCGGCGCCAGCACCAGCGCCGGCCAGTAGCCGATGCCGAGGAAGCTCAGCAGCATCCAGGAGGCGAAGGCGCCCAGCATGTACTGCGCGCCATGGGCGAAGTTGATGACGTTGAGCAGGCCGAAGATCACGGCCAGGCCGAGGCTCAGCAGGGCGTAGAAGGAGCCGTTGATCAGCCCCAGCAGCAGCTGGCCGAACAGCACCTGGGTCGGGATGCCGAGCAGCGGGATCATGGCGTGGCTCCCGGCTGTCCCGGCCCGTTAGTTCCGAGCCCATCCGAGTCCCCCCTCCCCTTGCGGGAGGGGGGTA
>NZ_JANX01000439.1 GCF_000767795.1 Inquilinus limosus MP06
CGCCGACGCCCTGGTGGTGATGGGTCCCGACCGGGCGAGCATAGGGGCGCTGGCTGCCCGCCACGGCCTGCCGGCGCTCGGCGCCCGGCTGGTGCCTGCGACAGAGGATGCCGCGCGGCTGCGCGGCCGCAAGGTCCTGGCCTTCGCCGGCATCGGCCGGCCCGAGAAATTCTTCGTCACCCTGGCCGAGCTGGGGGCGGAGGTCGTCGGCGCCGTTCCCTTCCCCGACCATCACGCCTACACGCCGGACGAGGTGATGCGGCTGGCCGAGACGGCACAGGAGCGGCAGGCCGTGCCGGTGACCACGGAGAAGGACCTGGTCCGCCTGCCGCCCGAGGCCCGGCCGATGGTCGAGGCGCTGCGCGTCGAGCTGGTGTGGGACGATCCCGTCGCGGTCGACGCGGTGCTGGAGCCGGTGGTGCGGCGGGCGCTGCGCGGCTGATCCGTCTACCGCGACGACAGCATCAGCTGCAGGCCGAGCGCGCCGAGGACGCTGCCGACGATGCGGTCCAGCCATCGCCGCAGCCGCCGGTGCCACGACTGGATCGGCCCCGATGAGAACAGGGCGGCGAGCACGCTGTACCACACCAGGGCATCGACCAGGATGACCCCGACGGCCGCCGCCCGCATCCAGGCCGGGCTGCCGGCCGGGATCAGCGCCGCGAAGGTGCCGCCGAAGAAGATCAGGCAATACGGGTTCGACAGGTTCATCAGCAGCCCGGTGCGGAACGCCCGCAGCCTCGACAGCGGGACAGGTGTCGGCGCCGTTTGCCTCGGGGCCAGGATCAGCCTGGTGCCGAGATACAGCAGATAGGCACCGCCCAGCAGCCTCAAAGTCTCCTGGAACCAGCTCAGATAGCTGAGGAAGCCGAGGCCGATCGCGGCGGCCGTCGCCCACAGCACGGCGCCGAGCGTCAGGCCGAGGCCGGCGGCGGCCCCGGCGGTCCGTGACTGCGTCGCGGACACCTGGCTGATCAGCACGAAATTGGCGCCGGGCGTCAGATTGCCGGCCAGATGAACCGCGGCAAGTGCGAGGAGCGGCGCGACATCGACCATGCCCGGCCAACGGCGCCGCCGTCGCAGGAGTTCCGGCGGCTTCCGGATCGGCTCAGCCGATGCTCGCCGGCGAGGCCGCGGGATGCGGCGTCCGGCGCGGCGCGCCCCAGGTCAGGGTCGAGACCATGGCGAGCTCCAGCTGCCCGTCGGTCGCGAAGGGCCGCATCAGCGCCTCGAGCTCGCGGTCGAACTCGGCGGCCAGGGCCTCGCCCATCGCCGTGCGGCTCCAGGTCGCGCGCGAATGCTGGCCCCGGATGAACTCGGCGACGCTCTGCCGGACCGTGAACGGAAACGTCTTCCGGCCGGCGATGTCCATCCAGGCCTCGTGGCGGCTCGCCTCCACCGCCGCGGCCGCCGGATCGTACCGGCCGCCGACCCGGGCGATCCAGCGCGCCAGGAACGCGGTCCAGGCCTCGTCGCCGCAGGGGGCGGCGGCCGGCTCGTCGCCGCCGATCACCGCCAGGGTCCCGGTCCATTCCGCAAGCTTCGGGAACACCACGGCATGATCAAGCCAATGGATCGAGGTGCCGGCCGTGGCCAGGTCGAAGCCGTGATGTGTCCGGTAGGCCTCGGCCGTCCCGACGGTCCAGGCGATGCCGCCATGCCGTCCGGCGTCCGCCGCCCGCCCCGCCTCGATCATCGCCGCGGACGGGTCGAGCGCGACCACCTCGGCGAAGTGCCCGGCCAGGACGATGGCGATCTTGCCCGGCCCGCAGCCCAGATCCAGCGCCCGACGCCGTCCCGCCACCTGCTTGAGCAGGAATTCATACAGCGCCGGGGCGTAAGGCGGCCGGGCTGCGTAGCAGCGGGCCACGCCGGCATCGGCGAAGGCTGATGCCGTGGCCCGGCGCTCCGGCTGGTTGGTGGCGATCCGTCCGGGACGATGCATGGGACCTCCGCTGGTGCCTGGCGGCGCGGATCATCGGGCCGCCCGGCGTGCCATGTACAGGCTGGTCGTCATGTTGCGGACGACCCGGCCGCCGAACTCGTCGCGGGCGATGCGGCGCAGCCCCGCCAGCACGGAATCGCGGTCCGGGCGGAGGCTGACGGTCGAATAGGTCGCATAGAGCGCCGCTGCCTGGTGCTCGTCCAGCACCAGGGACCACGCGCTCATCGCCGTGTCGACGACGTCGAAGGCGCCGGTCCGCTTCAGCGCCGCCAGGCGGGCCTCGCGGTCCAGGCCGAACGGGATGCCCCGCTCGCCGTCCGAGGGGTTGGCCGGCCCCTGCAGAAGATCCCGGGTCGCGAGATGGAACGGGTCGGGCCGGCTGTCGTCGCCGAACACGTTCCAGAAGGCCGCCCACCAGCCGCCGGGGCGCAGCAGGCGCGCGATCTTCGCCAGCGCCGCCTCCTCGTCGAGCCAATGGAAGGCGGTGGCGCTGACGCCGAGGTCGAAGGCCGCTTGGTCCAGCACCGCGTCCTCGAAAGCGGACACCTGCACCGTCAGGGCCGGGTCCGGGTTTGCCGTCCGCAGGAATTCGGCGAGGCGGGGATCCGGCTCGACCGCAACCAACGGGCGGGCGCCGAGATCGAGGAGCCGGCGGGTCGCCTTGCCCGTGCCGGCGCCGATCTCGAAGGTCGCGGTCCCGGCCCCGAGGGCACAATGGGAGCGGAGCGTCCCGAACACCCAGTCCGGGTAGTCCGGGCGCGCGGTGTGATAGTTGGCCGGGTCGGCCCCGAAGGCCTGGCGCCCCGCTTCCCTGGCAAGTCTCGACGGCAGCATGGTCGATCCTACAGGGGTCGAAGGCCGGCGGGTCAAGGGCCTGCAGCCATCATGCGGCAGGACGGAATGCGTTCCGGACGCGGAAGGCGGGCGGCATGGTCGGCCAAGACGCCCGCCATTCCGGTTCTCGCCGCTACCGTCCGGCCCACCCGGCCGGCAGGCGGCCGCGGCGCACCAGCCCCCGGATCTCGCCGCGGGCCAGCCCCATATCCGCGAGAAGGTAATCGTCGAGCGCCGTCAGCCTCGCGGTGTCCCGCGACATCTTCACCTGCCGCCGGATCCAGGCCACGACGCAGCCCAGGGCCGGCAGTGTCCGGCGAGTCGCCGCGGCCCGCGGCTCGCGGCACGAAACGGCCGTTGCGCTGTCCATCATCGGACTCCCTTGCTGGCTGCCGACACCCGGTTGCGATGCCCATCGGGCCGGCGTGGATGGAGAGCACCCTAAACTCGCCTCCGCTTTTCGGGTTAACGCGGCTGCGCCGATTTATGTCTGTGAGCCGCCACATATCTGGCGCCATCCACCCCACTTCTGTATCTGAGTCGCCATGGTTCATCCGGAGAATCTGGTCCATCCCGATCTCGACCGCCCGGCGGCGCAGGACTATCCCGCCCCGGCGCTGGTCTATGCCGGCGAGGCCGAGGCCGGGCTGCATTTCCGTTCGCACAGCCACCGGTGGGCGCAGCTGTTCCACATCGTCTCCGGTTCGGTGACGGTGGAGACGGCGCGCGGCAGCTTCGTGGTGCCGCCGGAGCGCGCGCTGTGGATTCCGCCCGGTGTGCCGCACGCCGTCACCTATCTGCAGCGCTCGGCGCTGCGCTACCTGTTCCTGCGGCCGGAGGCGGCGCGGCACCTGCCGTCCGCGCCGTCGGTGATCCGGCTGTCGCCGCTGCTGCGCGAGCTGGTGCTGGCGCTGCTGGGCCATCCCCGCGACGGGGCCGCGGCCGACGGCCCGGCCGGGCGGATCATCGGCGTCATCCTCGACCAGCTGGTGACCGAGCCGATCGCGCCGCTGCACCTGCCGATGCCGGAATCGGCCCGGCTACGGCGCGCCGTGGCCGATCTCGCCGCCGACCCGGCGCGGGCCGACGGCCTGGCCGAGGTGGCCGGGCGGGCGGCCCTATCCGAGCGTTCCTTCGAGCGGCATTTCCGGGCCGAGACCGGCCTGAGCTTCCGCGCCTGGCGGCGCCAGGCCCGGCTGCTCAAGGCGGTGGAATGGCTGTCGCTCGGCGCCTCGGTCGGCGATGTCTCCGACCGGCTGGGCTATGAGGGACCGAGCGCCTTCGTCGCCGGCTTCCGCAAGGCCTTCGGCGTCACGCCCGGCCGCTATTTCGCCGGGGGCGGCTGAGGCGGTGCGGACACCGCTCCCGTTGCGAATGCAATGATGGCGACACGCTTCCGTAGCGGCGGCCGGCCAGCATCGGACCCGGCAAGGAATTGGCCATGTCCTTCCCTCCGTCATTCTCCGCCCGGGTGATTGCGATGTCTCGATATGCCCTGTGCGCCTGCCTGCTGCTGGCCGCCCTGCCGGCCGCGGCGGCGCCCGCCCCGGCCCTGCAGAGCCCGGCCGATGCGCGGCTGCTGTTCACCGCGAAGGCCTCCGGCGTCCAGATCTATCGCAGCGACGACACCGGCGGCACGCTGCATTGGGAGCTGGAGGCGCCGCTGGCCCGGCTGACCGGTCCCCGCCTGAGCGGCCAGGACGGCCGGGTCACGATCTATCACTATGCCGGCCCGTCCTGGGAGGCGGCCGACGGCAGCAAGGTGGCGCGCGACCCGGCGGTGCCGGTGGTCTCCGCGCCGTCGGCCGATCCCGGGGACATCCCGGCGCTGCTGATCGCGGTGGCGGCGGATCCGGCCTCCGGCGTCCTGGCCGGGGTATCCTATGTCGAGCGCCTGGCCGCGCATGGCGGGGCCGCCCCCGCGACGCCGCCCGTCCGGCCCGGCACCCGGATCGGCGTCCCCTACACCGCCACCTATGCCTTCTTCGCCAGGGAGGCCCCGAAGACGGAGGCGGGCCGCTGACGTTCCGCCGCGGGCTCGCCAGAGGCCGCAGCGGCCGTGTACGATCGGCAGGGCCTGTCGGACCGCACGGATGGCCAGGTTGCCCAGCAAAGCCGATAATGCGGCGGCGCCGCGATCGGGGGATCACCTCGTCGATGCGCGACGCCGGCGACGGGAGCGTTCCGTTCCCGGATATGCGAGCGGCGCCGATGCCCCGCTGCGGGCCACCGCCGCTGCGCTGGACCGCGCCCGGCACGCCCGGTCCGTCGTGTTGGTCGAAGGCATCAGCGACCAGATCGCGGTCGAGACCCTGGCGAGCCTGCAGGGACGGAACCTGACGGAGGACGGCGTGGTCGTGGTGCCGATCGGCGGCGCCCGGTCGGTGTCGAAGTTCCTCGCCCGCTTCGGGCCGGCCGGCGCCGGGCTGCGCGTCAGCGGCCTGTGCGATGCCGCCGAGGAGCGGCACTTCCGACGCGAGCTGGCCCGGGCCGGCTATGCCCGGCCCGAGACGCGCGGCGAGCTCGAGGAAGAGGGCTTCTTCGTCTGCGACCGCGACCTGGAGGACGAGCTCATCCGCGCGGTCGGGCCGGATGCCATCGAAGCGATCCTGGCGCAGGCGGGGGATCTCGCATCGTTCCGCACCCTCCAGCACCAGGCCGCATGGCGGGAGGCCGGCTTCGTCGATCAGCTCCGCCGGTTCCTGGGCGCGGGCGCGCGCCGGAAGCTGCGCTATGCCGGCCTCTTCGTTCGCGCGCTGGACCTCGACCGCCAGCCCCGGCCGCT
>NZ_JANX01000440.1 GCF_000767795.1 Inquilinus limosus MP06
GCTGGGGCGACGGCTGCGGCGGCTCGGCCGAAGCTTCCGGCTTCGGCGTGTCGCTCCGGCGCGGGGGCGAGGGCGGTCACAGCCGGGGCGCCGGCGATCTGGGGAGGCTCGTCGAACCCGCTCCCCAGCACTCGCGGCGACGCAGGAGCCACAGGCACCGCGGGTTGCGGGGCAGCAGGCGGCAAAGCAGGCTTCGGCGCCACCGCGGGCGCCGGGGGCTTCGGCCCGGCGGCCGCAGGGGGAGAAGGCGGATCGACCGGCGCCAAGACCACGCTCGGCGAGGCCGCGTCGTGGGGCTGCCCGGTGTATTGGACCGCGGCGAGGATAGCCGCGAGCACGGCGACCGCGACGCCGCCGATCAACAGGAGTTTTTTCAACGCAGGAACCGCCCCGATATTATTCGGGCCAAATTATCCGCGTAGTCATCGACTCGCAACAAACCGCTGCTGCGGCCGCATCGAAACTTGCTCCAAGGTCGATCCCTTCCTAATGTCGCGCGCCGGCCGTGCCGGCCCCGTAGCCACCTGCGTGCGATCCCATGGCCGACATCCGTTCCCTCTGCGTCTATTGCGGCTCCTCCACCCGCGTCGACGACCGTTATAAGACCGCCGCCGCGACCCTCGGCGGCCTGATCGCCGCCCGCGGCCTGCAGTTGGTGTATGGCGGCGGCCGCGTCGGACTGATGGGCATCGTCGCCGATGCCGCGCTCGGCGCCGGCGGCCAGGTCGTCGGCATCATTCCGGAGCATATCCAGGCGCTGGAGGTCGAGCACACCGGCCTGACCGAGCTGCACGTCGTCGACAGCATGCACACCCGCAAGCGCATGATGTTCGACCGCTCCGACGCCTTCATCGTGCTGCCCGGCGGGCTGGGCACGCTGGACGAGGCCTTCGAGATGCTGACGTGGCGGCAGCTCAAGCTGCATGAGAAGCCGGTGGTGTTCGTCGACATCGACGGGTACTGGCGCCCGTTCCTGCGCCTGGTCGACCACATGATCGCGCAGGGTTTCTGCCGGCGGGAGCATCGCGACCTGTTCCAGGTGGTCGAGACGGTCGAGGAGGTGTTCGGCGCCATCGCCACGCCGCAGCCGATCGCCGGCCGCGCCAGCGACAAATGGGTATAGCCTGCGGCTAGCCCCCTCTCCTTTCGCCCCCCGCGGCCGGGTGCTATAAGCCCGACCATTCCTGTCCGAAGCGGAAAGATCCCGACATGGCCAAGATCAAGGTCAAGACCCCGGTCGTCGAGCTCGACGGCGACGAGATGACGCGCATCATCTGGCAGTTCATCAAGGACAAGCTGATCCTGCCGTATCTCGACATCGACCTTCGCTACTACGACCTCGGGATCGAGTACCGCGACCGGACCGACGACCAGGTGACGATCGATTCCGCCGAGGCGATCAAGACGTACGGTGTCGGCGTGAAATGCGCCACCATCACCCCGGACGAGGCGCGGGTGAAGGAGTTCAACCTCAAGAAGATGTGGAAGTCGCCGAACGGGACGATCCGCAACATCGTCGGCGGCACCATCTTCCGCGAGCCGATCATCTGCCGCAACGTGCCGCGCCTGGTGCCCGGCTGGCGCAAGCCGATCGTGGTCGGCCGTCACGCTTTCGGCGACCAGTACCGCGCCACCGACCTGAAGGTCCCCGGCCCCGGCACGCTGACCATGACCTATACCCCGGCCGACGGCAGCCAGCCGGTCGAGCTCGAGGTGTTCAAGTTCCCGGGCGCCGGCGTGGCGCTGAGCATGTACAATCTGGACGAGTCGATCCGCGGCTTCGCGCAGTCGTCGCTGAACTACGGCCTGCTGCGCAACATGCCGGTCTACCTGTCGACCAAGAACACGATCCTCAAGGGCTATGACGGGCGGTTCAAGGACATCTTCCAGGAGGTCTACGACGCCGAGTTCAAGGACCGGTTCCAGAAGGCCGGCCTGACCTATGAGCATCGTCTGATCGACGACATGGTCGCCTCGGCCATGAAGTGGGAGGGCGGCTTCGTCTGGGCCTGCAAGAACTATGACGGCGACGTGCAGTCGGATTCGGTGGCCCAGGGCTTCGGCTCGCTCGGCCTGATGACCTCGGTGCTGCTGACCCCCGACGGCAAGACCGTCGAGGCCGAGGCGGCGCACGGCACGGTGACCCGCCACTATCGCGAGCACCAGAAGGGCCGCGCCACCTCGACCAACCCGATCGCCTCGATCTTCGCCTGGACCCAGGGCCTGGCCTACCGCGCCCGGTTCGACGAGACGCCGGAGTTGCTGCGCTTCGCCCAGACGCTGGAGAAGGTCTGCGTCGAATCCGTCGAGGCCGGCCACATGACCAAGGACCTGGCCATCCTGATCGGGCCGGACCAGCCCTGGATGACCACCGAGCAGTTCCTGGACAAGCTGGACCAGAACCTGCAGGCGGCGATGGGCTGACGCCCTCGGGCCCTGCCGAAGGAAGAAAGGCCGGCTCACGCCGGCCTTTCTGCTTCAGGGCCCGATCACGTTGTCGATCGAGAGCCCTCGCAGCACGGCCAGCAGCGGCACATCCGCGCCGTTCGGCACGCAGACGGCGCCCTGGATCAGGTGATTGGCGCGCTGCATGTCGAAGACGCCGCAGCGGTCGGCCGAGCCGGTCAGGCTGATGATCCTGTATTGGGTGAGATAGCTGTTCACCGTCGTGCGGTCGCCCCGCAGGACGGTATAGCCGGTCGCCTTGAGGGCCCCCTGCAGCCAGGCGGTCAGGGAGCCGAGGCGGTCGCTGGAGCGCCAGTGATAGCCGCCGGGCAGGCGCGACCAGTCGACGAAGGCGAACAGCCCGCCCGCCTCGAAGGTTGCCGTGTCGGACCGGACGACGCCACTGCCTTCGGACGCCTGCGCCTCGCTGTGCTTGGCGTTCCTGGCCGCCGCCCCGGCGAGCGGCCCCGAGACGAAATCGATCGGCGACTCCTCGGCCAAAGCCGGCCAGGACAGCGCCGCGGCGACGAGAATTCCCGCCGCGAACCGCATCATTCGATGAACCATGATCCCCCTCCGCCCGGGGTCTGGATCGGTGCGGGCCGCCCGGGCCAACGGTCCCGCCCGTTTGGATCACGGCCCCGCTACGGGCCGGTCACACCCGCGATCGACAGTCCCTGCAGCGTGGCCCGCAACGGGATGGCCTGGCTTGCGGCGCCACAGAGATAGCCGTTGATCCGGTTCCCCTCCCGGCCCATCACGAAGACACCGCAGCGGCGGTCGGCCCCCGTGTAGACGACGGTCTTGGTCACGGCGGGCAGGCCGCTCACCGGGTCGCGGCTGCTCTCCAGCACGATGGTGGTCAGGCCGCCGTTGGTCTTGCGTAGGGTCTCGACCCAGGTGTCGAGCAGGGCGGGATCCGCAGCCAGCTTCCAGGCATGCCCTCGCCCGAGGCGGGCCCAGTGGATTGAGAGGCGCAGGCCTCCGGCCTCGAAACGCGCGTCGTCCTGGGCGTAGGGCGTGTTGGCGTCCAGCGGTTCATCGCTGTGCGTGGCGCTCCTGACGGCGACACCGGCGAACGGGCCGGAGACGAAGCGGATCGGCGTGTCCGATCCGACATCAGTCACCGGCTGCGCCGCCTGCACCGGCAGGCAAAGAGCCGCCAGGACGAACAGCCCGGCGGCCCTGACCCGAAACCCTCGCATCATCGCCCCTCCCCCCGGAGACAAGGAATTAATGCCGGGAAACGAGGCGCCGTCGAGTGAAATTCGCGTCAAATTGAAGGCGGAGCCCCGCGCATGGCCGGCTCAGCCTCGGGGACCGACCGGCCGGCGCGGCAGCGGGAGGGCATAGACGCCGAGGGACGCGCCGTCATAGCGCTCGGCCCCGCCGCTCGGTGTGTTGACGATATAGGGATGGCCGGGATCGTCCGCCCGCACCATCTCGGTCGACCCACCGCCGTCGAGATTGATCGCGTCGGTCGCGCCGATCGCCAGCATCAGCGCCGCCGACTGGGCGTTGGTGGTGCCCCGCGAATACACGGCCACGCGGCCGTCGACCGTCACCAGGTAGAGGTAGCGGCCATGGTCGGACAGGCCGACCAGCGTCCGCGGATTGGGGTTGTTCGGGTCGCCCTGGCTGGGGCTCGCCGCGCTGACATCCTTGCCGTTGCGCACCAGGAAAGCCGAGCCGGCGACCGCCGTGCGCACCTGCGGCAGCCGGATCTCGGAGGCCGGCGCGATCACCGCCGCCCCGCCGCGGGTCACCGCCAGCACCGCCTGGCTCTGCGTCGGGTCGTCGGAGCCGGGGGCGCTGACCACCTTGCCGTCGGAGACCAGCAGCCCGATCACGGTCTTCGGTTCCGCGGCGGCAGTGCAGCACGGCGCGAAGAAGTTGGTGTTGATCGCGATCCGCACGCGCTTGCGCGCCGCGAATTGCGAGACGGTCTCGGCGGTGGTCTCCAGTTGGCCGCTGCGCTCGGTCCCGGTCAGGGCGATGCCCGGCGCCCACAGGTCGATGCGGATGATGTTGGCCCGGCTGACCGTCGCCGGCCCGTCCGGCGTCAGCGGGTTCGAGGGCACGGTCGCGGTCGCCATGTCGACGCCGAGATAGAGCGGCGAATAGCCGCTCTGGGTGATGCCGTCATCCGCCCGTGCATGAACGGCGGCCAGGCCGACCACCAGAACGGCCAGTAATTGTCTCAAAATCACGATGCTATTTCCCCGCAATGAACTGGATGTCGCCCGATATCCGGTTCATCTCCGCAGGAACGAAAGGGATACTCCTAAAATCCCTTGGAGCCGCCCCGGAATCGCGACCGCGACGACTATCCCATCTCTGCATGACCATTTGGCGATGGCCGGCTTCGATTGGAGGATCGTTGCGTCGCCGCAAGGAAACAGCCCGACCGGGCCCCAAAGAGCATGGGGCCGGCCCGCAGCGGCGGCACCGGCCCCATCGCATCACGTTGCCGGGGATCAACCCCGGCCGGGCATCACGCCCGCAGGATGGCGCGATCCTCGTCCCGCCGCTTGCCCGGCGGCTGGTAGGCGATCTGGGCGTGCTCGGCGCAGTACGGCAGATTGCCGTGCGAGGCCTTGCCGCAGAAGTGGAAATCCTTGTCGCGCGGATCGCCGATCGGCCATTTGCACATCCGCTCGGTCAGGTTGAGGATGGTGGCGCCGCCCGATTTGCGCTCGGGCACCGGCTTGGCCGCGACCTTCTCCACCGGGGCCGGCTGGGCCTCGACGGCGGCCGGAGCGGCGGCAGCGACCTCTTCCTCCTCCTCATCCTCCTTGCGCTTGATCGGCGACGGCCGGCCGGACAGCTCCAGCCGATGCGCCTTGCCGATCACCGCGTTGCGAGAGACGCCCCCCAGGATCTCGGCGATCTCGCTTGCGCTCTTCCCGTTTCCCCAGAGCTGGCGCAGCTGCGCCACCCTTTCTTCGGTCCAAGACATCCGCTTCTCCCAAGATCACGCGCATCGCCTGCGCGTACCACATATTGCGGCTTCAGTCGCGGACGCTACCACATCCGCGACCGCCGCGAC
>NZ_JANX01000441.1 GCF_000767795.1 Inquilinus limosus MP06
AGGCCAGGGCCAGCGCCATCGCCGCCCAGAACAGATGGGGCCCCAACGGAATGGCCAGGGATCCGGATGCCGGCTGCAGCACCACGGCCACGGCGTTGACCAGGATCGGCCCGAACAGCGTCGCCGCGGCCACCGTGATCACGGTGATGCGGCCGCCCGACCCGCCGCCCAGCCGGATCAGGTGCAGGTGATTGCCGACCATGAGGCCGGCGGCGCCGACCACCGCCGCGATCCACAGCAGGGCGGGCAGCAGGATGGAATCCTCCGGCGCCAGGGGCTGGCGCAGCACGGCCAGGAATCCGAGCAGCGCCAGGGCCACCAGCACGCCGCCGGCGATGATCGGCGGGCGCTCGCCGTTCCGCCGGGCCAGGGCGGCCCAGCCGAGGAAGGGCAGCAGCGCCAGCAGCGATTCGGCCGTCACCAGCCCGAAGGCGCCGGCCTGGACCTGCAGCGCCGGCAGCATCGCCGGGAACACCCCGGCATGCAGCAGCGGCAGGGTGCTGGCACCCAGTGCCAGGCCCAGCACCGGCCGCACCAGCAGGGCGGAGGAGGGTCTGTCGCCGCGAACCGCCATCCCGGTTCCTTTCCGAATCGCCGGAGGAGATCCCCGACGGTCTACGGCAAAGGCGTGCCGGACTCCACCCGCCGGGGTCAGAGGTCGATGCGCCAGCGCAGCGATTCGCCGCCGCCATAGCCCTCCGCCTTGCGGAAGCGTTCGACCAGCCGGCCGCCATTGGCCAGGATCACCCGCTGCGAGGCCAGGTTGTCGGGATCGGTGGTCAGCTCGACATAGGCCAGGCCCAGCGCCCGCGCCTCCGGCAGCAGCAGCGCCAGGCCGCGCGTGGCGAAACCGCGGCGCTGCTTCCAGGGCACCACGCTGTAGCCGATATGGCCCAGCACATGCGCCGGCAGGGCGGCAGTGCCGGGCTGCCAGCGGAGGTTGAGGCTGCCGCAGAAGTCGCCGTCCCATAGCCAGCGGTGGAAGCCGGGCAGGCGCGGCACCGTGCTGCCGTCCGGCAGGGTGATCGGGCCGCCGCGCGCCTCGGGATCATCCAGCCCGGCGACGAAGCCGGCCGGATCCCGGGCGATCCGCTCCAGCTGCTCGCGCGCCGCCGCGTCCTTGCGGACGGTGTCCGGCGACCAGCCGCGGCGCAACGCGTCGGCAAATCCGGGCAGATGATCGAGAGTCGGGGCGATCAGGGCGACGGTCATCCGTCCCTGGTAGCGGAAAGCCCGCCCGCGGCGCAATGCCACGGGCGGGCCGTCGATCAGGTCGCGGTCAGCGCTTGAGCGAACCCGCCGCGTCCTCGATTGCCTTGGCGACCACCGCGGGGTGGGCGACGAAGGCGGTGTGGCTGCCGGTCACCGACACCACATGGGCGCCGATGCGCTCGGCCTCCCAGCGCTCCAGATCCGGATTGATCACCCGGTCGGCGGTCGACACCAGGAACCAGGAGGGCAGCTTCTTCCAGGCGGCGTTCGTCACCTTCTCGCCGAAGGCCGCGGCCGCGATCGGGCCCTGGGTGGCGGCCATCACCGCAGCCTGCCCCGGGGTGGAATCGGCGGCGAAGGCGCTGTGGAACCGGTCGGCCGGGATGGTGGCGAAACCGTCCGGGCCGGGCTTGATGGCGTCGGCCTCGACCGCGGTGGGCCCATGCTTGAACACGTCAGCCGCGGATTCGCCGACATCCGGCGCCAGGGCGGCGACATAGACCAGCCCGGCCACCTTCGGGTCGTCGACCTGGGTGATCACCACGCCGCCCCAGGAATGGCCGACCAGCAGCGTCGGCCCGTCCTGCTGGGCCAGCACCCGCTTGGTGGCGGCGACGTCGTCGGCCAGCGAGGTCAGCGGGTTCTGCACCGCGGTGACGTGGTAGCCCTTGGCCTGCAGGGCGGCGACCACGCCGGACCAGCTCGATCCGTCGGCGAAGGCGCCGTGCACCAAGACGATGTTCTTGACGCCGGCGGGCACAGCTTCGGCGGCCTGGGCCATGCCGAGCGACAGGGCGGCGACGGCCGCCAGGGCCAGGGCCTTCACGGAAACGCTCATCGGGAACTCCGGATGCTGTGGGGCGGGGCCGGCCGGATCGCCGACCCCGCCGTGATCGTGTCAGGCGACGGTCAGGCGGACCTTCAGGGTGCCGCTGGTGGCGTGCGAGTAGGGGCAGACGACATGGGCGCGGGCGACCAGATCCTCGGCCACGGCGCGTTCCAGGCCCGGCAGGGTGATGGTCAGGCCGACATCCAGGCCGAAGCCCTGGCCGTCGTCGCGCGGGCCGACGCCGACATCGGCGGTCACCGTGCTCTCCGGCGCGACCTTCACCTTGGCCTGGCCGGCGACGAACTTGATCGCGCTCAGGAAGCAGGCGGAATAGCCGGCGGCGAACAGCTGCTCCGGGTTGGTGGCGTCGCCGCCCTGGCCGCCCAGCTCCTTCGGCGTGGTCAGGGCGACGGACAGCTTGCCGTCCTCGCTGGTGGCCCGGCCGTCGCGGCCGCCGGTGGCAGTGGCCTTGGTGCGGTAGAGGATGGTCATGATCGGTCTCGCTGGTTCGGGGGCGGCACGACGCCGCTTGCGAGAAATTAGATAGCGCACAATTGAATTGCTCGATACGCAATGCGCAAGAGAGCGGCCATGCGAATTTGAGTGGTGTGCAATTGAATTGTTTGCGGTATCCGGTCGGATCGACCTTTCCATCCCCAGCCGGGGAGGCTTCGATGCCCGACACCCTCGACGCCCCGTACCGCCTGACCGACCAGCTGTGCTTCGCCGTCTATTCCACGGCGCACGCCTTCAACCGCGTGTACAAGCCGCTCCTGGACCGGATCGGCCTGACCTATCCGCAATATCTGGTGATGCTGGTGCTGTGGGAGCGCGACGGCCTCGCCGTGAAGGCGATCGGCGACCAGCTGTTCCTCGATTCCGGCACGCTGACGCCGCTGCTCAAGCGCCTCGAATCGGCAGGGCTGGTCGAGCGCCGCCGCAGCCGCGACGACGAGCGCGTGGTGCACATCCACCTGACCCCGGCCGGGCGGGCGATGCAGGCGGAGGTGGCGACGGTGTTCGAGGGGATCGGCTGCGCCTCCGGCCTGACGGCGGAGACGGCGGGCAAACTCAAGGACGCGCTGGAGACGGTGCGCCGCCAGTTGCAGGCCAGCGCCGCCGCCTGACGGCGGCGGCGCCCTCAGGCCTCAGCTCTTCTTGGCGTCGGTCGACGGGTCCAGCAGTCGGTGCAGATGCACCACGAAATAGCGCTTCTGGGCGTCGTCCACCGTCGCCGCCGCCTTGGCCCGCCATGCGGCATAGGCCTCGGCATAATTCGGGTACAGGCCGACGATGTCGACCTTCGACAGGTCGGCGAATTCGACGCTCTGGGTGTCCTTGAGGTCGCCACCGAGGACGAGGTGCAGGAGCTGCTTGGGCTGGTCGGTCATGGGCTTCACTTTGTGCCGAACATGCGGTCCCCGGCATCGCCGAGGCCCGGGAGGATATAGGCGTTGTGGTCGAGGCAGCGGTCCAGCGCCGCGGTGTAGATGCGCACATTGGGGTGCTTGGCGTGCAGGGTGCGAACCCCTTCCGGCACCGCCACCAGCGCCATGAAGCGGATCAGCTCGTCCGGCACGCCGTGGCGGTTCAGCACGTCGACGGCATGAACGGCGGAGTTGCCGGTGGCCAGCATCGGGTCGACCGCGATGAAGATGCGGCCCTGCGGTTCCGGCAGCTTCACCAGGTATTCGACCGGCATCTTGGTGTCGTGGTCGCGGTACAGGCCGATATGGCCCTGGCGGGCGGAGGGGATCAGCTCGATCAGCCCCTCGGTCATGCCCAGCCCGGCGCGCAGGATCGACACCAGCGCCACCTTCTTGCCCAGCAGCACCGGCGCGTCCATCGGCTCCAGCGGCGTCTCAATCCGCTCGGTCGTCATCGGCAGGTCGCGGGTGATCTCATAGCCCATCAGCAGCGAGATCTCGCGCAGCAGCCGGCGGAATCCGTTGGTCGACCGCCCCTTGTCCCGCATGTGCGACAGCTTGTGCTGGATCAGCGGGTGGTCGAGGATGAAGAGGTTGGGGAATTCGGGCAGCGTCTTCATCGGGCCTCGGCACGCGGTGTCGGCCCGACCATACAGGGTGGGGCCCGCCGTTCCAAGGGCCGGGCCCGCACTCCCCGCCTATCAGGACGCCTCCAGCACGAAGCCCTCGTCCAGCCAGCCCGTGATGCCGCCGATCATGATCTTCACCGGCCGGCCCAGCTCGGCCAGCCTGAGCGCGGCCCGGTCGGCGCCGTTGCAATGCGGCCCGGCGCAATAGACCACGAACAGCGTGTCCATCGGCCACTCGGCCATGCGTTCGGCGGTGATTTCGCGATGCGGCAGGTTGATCGCGCCGGGCACATGGCCGGCGGCATAGGCCTTCGGCCCGCGCGCCTCGGCCAGCACGAAGCCGGGGGCGCCGGAGGCCAGGGCCTCGTGCACATCGGAACAGTCGGTCTCGAAGGCCAGCCGGGCGCGGAAATGGGCCAGCGCCTCGGCGGCAGGGGCGGCGGGGATGGCGGTGACGGCATTGCTCATGATCGGTCTCCGTGTGACGCGGGCGGCACTGTGCCCAAGCCGGACGGGGCGGGCCATTGGCGCGGATGACAGGGATCGGGCAAATCTTGCCAATTCTCAGCGACTGGATCGATATCGCCTCACATACCTCCATTTCGTCATCGCGAGCCCCGAAGGGGCGTGGCGATCCAGTGGTCGGTGCCGCTGGATCGCCACGTCGCTTCGCTCCTCGCGATGACGGGTTTGGAATGTCCCTCCGCGCGGTCAGGGTCGGAAGAAGCGGTGGCCGCCGATGGTGATCAGATAGGCGTCGGGCGTGGCCCAGGCCGGGGCGCCGACCCGGGCCGGGGCGTAGAAATGGGTGGCGCCGCGGGTCGGGTCGGTGAAGATGCCGGCCATCATGTGCAGCGCCACCGACCAGGCGATGCGGAACCGGGTTGCGTCGCGGATGGTCAGGTCGCCGGTGGTCCAGGGGAACTGGCCGCGGTCGGCGATCACGCGGCAGATGGTCTTGGGATAGGCCGGGTCGCGCAGCCGGTTCAGCACCACCTGCGCCACCGCCAGCTGCCCCAGCCGGGTCTCGCCCTGGGCTTCGAAATACACCGCATAGGCCAGGCAGCGAGCCTGGCGCAGCATCAGCGGCCGCATCCGCGCATCGGTCAGCCGCAGCCGGCTGACGATCAGGCGGCGGATCTGTGCCGGGCTGGCGCCGCCCCGCACGGCGGGCTGGGGCACCTGGCCCGCGGCCGGCGCATCCGGCCGGCTCGGGATCAGGCTTCCCGGGGTCTCGTCGGACGGCATGATCCAGCCTTCGCCAAGCTCCTGCGGGCTCAGCTCCTGGGCGCGCAGCCCCGGCGCCAGGCACAGCGCCAGCAGCGCCGCCAGCAGCGGCGTGAGCAGGGCCGGGCGGCGCATCAGGGCGGCGGGGGCGGGAACAGCGGCAGGTCG
>NZ_JANX01000442.1 GCF_000767795.1 Inquilinus limosus MP06
GGGCGAAGACGGCGATCCCGGCCTGGCTATAGCCGAAGCGATCGCCGGCCAGCTCCAGCGGCACCGCGGTCCAGAACAGGCTGAAGCCGGCGAACAGCGCGGCCTGGTAGGCGGCGCGGCGCTGCAGCACCGGGGTGCGGCGGAACAGGGTGGCCAGCGAACGCAGCACCTGGCCGTAGCGCGGCCCGGGCGCCGGCCGGTACTGCGGCAGGCGCCAAGCCAGCACGGCCAGGAGGACGGCCATCAGGATGGCGGAGAGGGTGAAGATGGCGCGCCAGCCCAAGAGCTCGGCCACCACGCTGGCGACCGGCCGGGCCAGCAGGATGCCCAGCAGCAGGCCGCTCATGATGTTGCCGACCACCCGGCCGCGGACCGCATCGGCGCACATATGCGCCGCCATCGGGATCAGGATCTGGGCCGCGACCGAGCTGAGGCCGATCAGCAGCGCCGCGAACAGGAAGATCCCGGCGCTCGGCGCCGCCGCGGCGATCGCCAGGGCCACCACCGTGCCGGACAGGGTCAGCACCACCAGCCGCCGGTTCTCGACCATGTCGGCCAGCGGCACCAGCAGGATCAGCCCGACGCCGTAGCCGATCTGGGTCAGGGTGACGACCAGGCTGGCGGCGACGGTGCCGAGCCCGACCGAAGGCGCGATCAGCGCGATCAGCGGCTGGGCGTAGTAGAGGTTGGCGACGATGGCGCCGCAGGCGACGGCCATCAGGAACATCATCGCCGGCGTGATCGCCGGGACGGCAGGATGCGCGCGCTCGCCCATGGCGACGCCTCTCGGCAACGGAATCGGTCAGAAGAGGATCAAATATAGAACGCCCGGCGCTGTTGCGCTGCACAAAAGTCCGACATGGCAGCGTTGAGGGATCGGCGAGTCTGGGCGGCGAAGACGACGCCGGGGTGATCGCGGCGGCGATGCGCGCCGGGATCTCCGGTCCCTAGGCCGCCGGCCGTGTCCTCATGATGCGGATGCCGCGTCGGCTTCGCCGAACCATCGCGACGCGGCCCGGGCGGCGCCCTTGAGGTCCCCGGCGGTCTCGGCCGCCCAGGCGACGAAACCATCGGGACGCACCAGCACGGCGCTCAGGCCCAGCCTGTCCCCGGCGTCGGCGGCGACATAGGCGATCCGGCTGCTCCAGCGGCCGGCCAGCGCTGCACGCGCGGCATCGGCGTCGAAGTCCAGGAACAGGCCCTTCCCGGTCCTGAGGAGCTCGCCGAGCCTCGTCCCGTCGGCCAGCTCGAAATCGGGCGCGCTGCGGCCGGCCAGCGGGTGGCCGTCGCCGGGATCGTATCGCAGGGACACGCCCCGGACGCGTTCGGCGAAATAGGTCGCGCCGTCGCGCGTGTCGATGAGATCGCGGATGATGGCCGCCAGCGCGCGCGAGCTGCGACTCGGCCGCATCAGCGCGACCTGGGCGCGCGACCAGTCCAGCACCTGTGCCCCCACCGGATGCCGTTCGGCTTCATAGCTGTCGAGCAGGCCGGGCGGCGCATCGCCGCGGATCGTGGCCGCCAGCTTCCAGCCGAGATTCAGGGCATCGCCGAGCCCGAGGTTGAGCCCCTGGCCGCCCAGCGGGGAATGGATGTGCGCGGCGTCCCCGGCCAGCAGCACCCGCCCGCGGCGGTAGGTGGCGGCCTGGCAGGCGCGATCGGTCCAGGTGGTGGCCAGGTGAAGCGCCGTCACGGTGGCATCCGTGCCGGAGACGCGGCGCAGCACCGCCTGCACATGATCGAGCGTGATCGGCCGGGTCCGGTGGAAGGCGCCGCCGTCGAAATCGACCATCGCGGCCGTCCCGGGCGGGGCGTAGGTGTACATGCCGGCCGGCGTGTAGTGGCGGCCCGGACGGAGCGCGTCCGGATCGGCCAGCTCGACCTCGACGGAATAGCCGGTGAATTCGGGATCGGTGCCGGCGAATTCGAAGCCGGCCGCCTTGCGGACCGTGCTGCGGCCGCCATCGCAGCCGACCAGCCAGCGCCCGCGAACCACCTCGCCGCCGGCGCGGACGGTCACGTCCTCGTCAGACGGATCGACCTCCTCCACGCCGCGGCCGCGCCGGATCTCGACGCCCGTCGCGCCGGCGCGGGCGGCCAGGACCGACTCGATCCGCTCGATCTCGACCGCCAGGCTGGTGCCGGCCGGGCCGGGCAGGCGGTACGGCCATGCCGAGGGATCGATCTGGTCCTGGAAGAACTGGATGCCGGCGAAATGGCCGCCCGGGCGGCGTGCCTGCCCCGCCCAATGCGCGGCGGCCGGAGTGGTGCTGCCGCCCGGGCCGCCTGTTGCGGGCTGTATCGCCGCGATGTCGTCCAGCAGGCCGCGGCGGTGGAAGGCGTCGAGGGTGGGGGCCGAAAGGCCGCGCAGCCCGAAGGGCAGGCGCTTCAGGGGCGACCGCGGGTCTTCGGCATGCTCCAGCACCAGCACCGACAGGCCGGCGAGGCGCAGCTCGCAGGCGAGGAACAGGCCGACAGGGCCTGCTCCGGCGATCACGACATCATGGGTCACGGCAAAATTCCTCAGGCGAGTGTCCCGCCGGCAACGTCGGCACGGCATAATTTTTACACTCAGTATAAATTTATATATGGTATAAATCACGGCATGTCAAACCGACCCGGACTCCGAGACCGCAAGAAGGAGATGACGCGCCAGGCGATCTCCGACGTCGCGACGCGCCTGTTCGTCGAGCGCGGCTTCGACAAGGTGTCCGTCGCCGATATCGCGGATGAGGCGGATGTCGCCCGGAAGACGGTGTTCAACTACTTCCCCCGCAAGGAGGACCTGGTCTTCGATCGCGAGGAGGAAGCGCGGGCCCTGGCGCGGGAGGCGATCGCCGGTCGCGGCGGGCAGCCGCCGGTCGCGGCGTTCCAGTCGCTGATGCGCAGGCTGGCGGAGAGCGGGCACCCATTGTTCCGGATGTCCGACCGGCCGGTCCGGTTCTGGCGCATGGTCGCGGAGAGCCCGGCGCTCACGGCGCGCGCCTGCGAGCTGCAGGTGATGCTGGCCGATGATCTCGCCGGAATGCTGGCCGACGCGGCGGGCAGGCCGCGCTCCGATTCCGGCGCACGCCTCGGGGCGACGATGCTGATGGCGACGCTGGTGGTTGCCTATGGCGAGGCGCTTCGCGCCTTCCGCGAGAGCCGGGAGCCCGGATCGGCCTTAAGTAGCGTGATGGACCGTGGTTTCGCCGGCGTCGACGCCGCGCTCGCCGGGACGCCCTACGTCTGATCTACCCCAGCCGCCCCCGCAGCCGGCGCAGCAGCTTGGGCACGTCGGGCGGCTGGACAATGGCGCCGCGGATCAGGCTGTCGAAATGCTCCGACAGGGCGCGGATGTGCTCGGTCGAGTTGAACAGGAAGTACATGCCGCCGAGATAGAGCACCGCCCGCAGCGGCCCGAACACCGTCACCGGCACCGAATAGTGCTGCCGGCCGTCGTAGAAGAACCAGCGGAAGGTCGGGTACAGCTCCTCCACCAGTGCGATCATGTGGTCCAGCTGGCGGGCGCGGACGGCGGTGTCCAGGTCGTGCCAGATGCCCTCGCCGCGGGCGAAGCCCTCGATCGCCTGGATCGAGTTGCACACCTCCATGTCGGTCTCCGGCCGACGCTGATAGGCCAGCCGGGCGGCGGCGGTCTCGATCCGCTGCTCGGGCCCCGCCCCGGCGAAATGCGCCAGCTCGTGCCGGATCACGTCGCGGTTCTTGAGGATGTCCGGCAGGGTGGTGGGGACGTGGCGGATCTTGTAGCCGATCGCCTCGCGATGCCAGGCGATCAGCCGCTCGTCATCGGCCCATTGCGCGTCGCGCTCGATCGCCAATCGTTCCGGCACGATATCGGCGGAAAGGGGGCCGCGCTGGCTCAGCCCCAGCAGCCAGTCGATGCTGACCTGGCGGGCGGCCGCGATCGCCGCCAGGGTCTCGGCCCGCGGCAGCCGGTCATTCGCCGGCGACAGGATCTGCGACAGGGTCGACCGGTCCATGCCGACCGCGGCGGCGAAGGCGCTGCGGCTCTGGCCCGAGGCGGCGATGATCTCCTCCAGCCGGGCGCGGAAGGTCTCGATCATGTCGTGGCGGGACTGCGCCATTGCGATGTTTCCGAAACAAATTGTGCGAGTTTCCAGCAATCTGGATGAAGATACAGCAATCGCGTTGTTTTGTGCGCATTATCGCATTGTCCGACATGACCGTTTCACGACAGCCTGTGTCCGAAGGGATCGGGACCATGGCGGAAACGGTGAGACGAGACAGCTTCGAAGGGCCGACCTGGGCGGTGGCGGCCGCGGTCTATGGCGGCTGGCTGGCTCTGCTCTGGTTCCACGCGGCGATCCCGGCGCCGCTCTTCGTCGCCGCCGGGGCGGTGCTGCTGGCCTGGCACGGATCGCTGCAGCACGAGACCATCCACGGCCATCCGACGCGGTCGCGCCGGATCAACACGGCGATCGGATTTCCGCCTCTGTCGCTGTGGCTGCCCTATGCCTCGTACCGCGACCTCCATCTGCATCATCACCGCGACGCCCATCTGACCTCGCCGGTCGAGGACCCCGAGAGCTACTACGTCACCGACGACCACTGGTCGTCGCTCAGCCCGGCCGGGCGGGCGGTACTGCATTTCAACCGCACCCTGCTGGGCCGCTTCCTGATCGGCCCGGCCCTGGCCTGGTACGGGCTGTGGGCAGAGGAACTGCCGAAGCTGCGCCGCGACCGCAGGGCGCGCGCCGTCTGGGCGGCGCATCTGGCCGGCGCCGCGGCGCTGCTGGCCCTGGTCTCGATCGGGTTCGGCGTCTCGCCGATCCTCTATGTCGTCACTTGCTACGCCGGCACCGCGCTGTCGCTGCTGCGCTCCTTCGCCGAGCACCGCGCCGGGCCGGAGGGGCTGCGCACCGCCGTCGTGGCCTCCGGGCCGTTCTTCTCGCTGCTGTTCCTGAACAACAACCTGCATGTGGCGCATCACGCCCGGCCCGGCCTGGCCTGGTACCGGCTGCCGCGCTTCGCCGCCGCCAACGACTCCGCCGGGGTCGCGGCGCGCGGCGCGGGGCTGTACAAGGGCTATGGCGAGATCGTCCGGCGCTTCCTGCTGCGCCCGGTCGACGCGCCGGTCCATCCCGATTTCGACGCCGAGCAACGCGCCAAGTGACATCTGCGACCACCGCGCCCGGCGCGGCCAGCCTCCCGATGTACGATTTGCCGGAGGTCCGCTGGGCCACCGACGCGCTGTGGGCGGCGGTGGCCGCGCGACTGTCGGCCGCGGGGATCGCGGCGGCGCCGGCCCTGGATCGCGAATCCAGCCTGCCCGATCTCTGGACCGACCCGGCGCTGCTGCTCAGCCAGACCTGCGGCAACCCCTATGTCCGTCGCCACCGCGATCGGCTGCGGCTGGTGGCGACGCCCCGCTACGCCGCCGCCGGCTGCGACGGCCCGCGCTACAGCAGCCAGCTGGTGGTACGCGACGATGCGCCGGGCGAGGGGCTGGCGGACTTCC
>NZ_JANX01000443.1 GCF_000767795.1 Inquilinus limosus MP06
ACCGCGGCGATGCGGGTGCGGGCGACGCCGGCGCCCAGCGTCTCCGCCGCGTCCGGCCGCTCCCCCACCCCGCGCAGGCGCAGGCCCCAGACGGTGCGGAACAGGAACACGGCGATCACCGCCACCAGGATCCAGGCCGCCCAGGTCAGCACGGTGTGGCTGCCGAAGACGCGGTTGAACCAGGGCACCGCCGCGATCCGCGGCAGCACCACGCGCGGCAGGTCCTGCATGGTCGGGTCGGTGAAGGTGCCGGAGACGCCGAACAGGATGCGCAGCAGGAAGGCGGTCAGGCCCGAGGCCAGCAGGTTCAGGCCGATGCCGATGACGATCGGGTCGCCGCGGAACCAGGTCGACCCGAAGGCCAGGATGGCGGAGAAGGTCATGGTGCCGACCAGGGCGGCGGTCACGCCGCCGGCGACGCTGCCGGTGTAATACGTCCCGGCGATGGCGCAGAAGGCGCCGATCAGCATCTGGCCTTCCAGCGCGATGTTGAACACGCCGGCGCGGTCGCACAGCACCCCGGCCAGGGCGGCCAGCAGGATCGGCGTCACCGCCTGGATGGTCTGGGCGAACAGCACCGCGTTGAACAGCGACAGCCAGTCCATGCCGCTCATCGCCTCCGCAGGCCGTGGCGCATGGCCAGCAGCAGGATGATCACCGCCTGCAGCACCAGGGTCAGCACCCGCGGCACCTCGGTCGCCCGCTCCATGGCGAAGCCGCCGGTCTGCAGCGCGGCGAAGAACAGCCCGGCGCAGACCGCGCCGATCGGTTCGCCCATCGCCAGCAGCGCCGCCATCAGCCCGGACCAGGTATAGGCCGGCGACAGCAGCGCGTTGTCGGTGAAGCGGAACTGGTCGCCCAGCACCAGCATGGCGCCGACCAGCCCGGCCACGGCACCGCTGGCGAACAGCGTGCGCACGGTCTGGCGGCCGAGATCGACCCCGCCATAGGCGACGAAGCGCGGGTTCAGGCCGCGCAGCCGCAGCTCGTAGCCGGCGGTGCCGCGCCGGTCGGTGAACACCACGGCGGCGATGACCAGCAGCAGCAGGACCAGGCCCCAGGTGATCGGCGTGCCCGGCACCAGCACCGGCAGCCGCGCCGCCTCCTCCACCCGGTAGGTCTCGGGCATGCCGGTCGACGGGTCGCGCAGCGGGAAGCGCGCCAGGTAGGAGCTGACACCCTGGGCCGGGTAGCTGAGCAGCAGGGTCGAGATCAGCAACGGCACGCCGAACCGCACCTCGCCCCAGGCCGCCAGCGCGGCATAGGCGCCGGAGACGGCCATGGCGGCCAGGATCGCGGCCGCCAGCCGGACCTCGCCCGGCGCCGGCAGGTACAGCGCCACCACCGCCGCCACCAGGCCGCCCAGCACCAGCTGCCCGTCGCCGCCGAGATTGACCATGCCGCCGCGCAGCGGGATCGCGGCCACCAGCGTCATGCCGACCAGCGGCACGGCCCGGGCCACGGTCTCCGCCAGGTTCGGCCCGACCAGGGCGCCCGCCAGGATCTCGCCATAGACCGCGACCGGGTCGTGCCCGGCGGCCAGGGTGATCAGCGCCCCGATGACGAGCCCGCCCAGGATCGCCCACAGCACGGAGGAGGTCGCGGCGCCGCGCAGGACAGAGGCGGCGGCGGTCATGGGGGCGCCCCGGCGGGAACAAACTGCGTCCCCCCTCCCCTCGCGGGAGGGGGTTAGGGGGAGGGGGTTGTCGACGGAGAAAACCGCGCTGAACAAATGGACTCGGCGCGCGGAAGGATGGCCCTCATGCCCCGTCACACGTCGGAGCTTCGGCACGAACCCCCTCCCCTACCCCCTCCCGCAAGGGGAGGGGGGACAAGAAGGGGAGCGGTCCTGGTGTAGGTGCACCCCTCATGCCGCCTGCCCCGTCACCCCGGCCATCAAGAGGCCGAGGCCGGTCTCGGTGGCGTCGGCGCCCGGCACCTCGGCGATCACCCGGCCCTCATACATCACCAGCACCCGGTCGGAGAGGGCGAGGATCTCGCCCAGCTCGGCCGAGACCAGCAGCACGGCGCGGCCGCGGTCGCGCTCCGCCACCAGCCGGCCATGGATGAACTCGATGGCGCCGACATCGACGCCGCGGGTCGGCTGCTCGGCGATCAGCACCGGCGCCTGATGGTCCAGCTCGCGCGCCACCACCACCTTCTGCAGGTTGCCGCCGGACAGGGTGCCGACGGCCGTGCCCTCGCCCGGGATCCTGATGCCGAAGCGGGCGATCAGGCCGCGCGCCCGGTCCCGCATCGCCGCGCGGTCCAGCACGCCGCGGCGGGACAGCGGCACCCGTCGGTGGAAGCCCATGGCGAGATTGTCGGCGGCGCTGGCCCGCGGCGCCGTGCCGGTGCGGGCGCGATCCTCGGGCACATAGGCGATGCCGGCGGCGCGGCGGCCGGCCACCCCGGCGGCGGTGACGTCGCGCCCGTCGACCTTGACCGACCCGGCATCGGCGGCCCGCAGCCCGGCCAGCATCTCGATCAGCTCGGTCTGGCCGTTGCCGGCGACACCGGCGATGCCGACGATCTCCCCCGCTTGCACGGCGAAGGAGACGCCGTCGACCGCCGGCTTCCCGGGCGCCGCCAGGGTCAACCCCTCGACCTCGAGCAGCGGCCGGCCCGGCTGCGCCGGTGCCTTGTCGACCTTCAGCGAGACGTTGCGGCCGGTCATCGCCCGGATGATCGCCTGCGGGTCGGTCCCGGCCGTCACCATGCGGTCGGCGTTGCGGCCGTCGCGCAGCACGGTGATGCGGTCGGTCACCGCCATCACCTCATGGATCTTGTGGGTGACGAACAGGATCGTCCGCCCGTCCGCCGCCAGGCCGCGCATCACCTGGAACAGCCCGTCGCGCTCGCCCGGGGTCAGCACCGCCGTCGGTTCGTCCAGGATCAGGATGCGGGCATCACGGTACAGCGCCTTCAGGATCTCGATCCGCTGCTTGACCCCGACCGGCAGCATGCCGACCCGGGCGTCGGGATCGACCGGCAGGCCGTGGCGCCGCGCCAGCTCCGCCACCGTTCGGCGGGCGGCGGCGCGGTCGATGAACGGCCCGCGTCGAGGCTCGGCCCGGTAAACCACATTCTCCCAGACCGTCAGGCTGTCGAACAGCTTGAAGGCCTGGTGCACCATGCCCAGGCCGGCGGCGATGGCGTCCGTCGGCGACCGGAACGGCCGGGGCCGGCCGTCGATCACGATCTCGCCCTCGTCCGGCTGCACCAGCCCGTAGAGGATGCCCATCAGGGTCGACTTGCCGGCCCCGTTCTCGCCCATCACCGCATGGATCTCGCCGGCCTCGACCGACAGGTCGACCCGGTCATTGGCCAGCACCCCGGGGTAGCGCTTGACGATGCCGCGCATCTCCAGGAATGCCACGCCCCGGCCCTCCGCGCGCCGGGTTACTGGCCGGCCGTCAGCGGATCGGCCACCGTCACCGTGCCGGCGGCGATGGCGTCGCGCAGCTCGCGCACCTTGGTGATGACGTCCGGATGCTCGGCGATCAGGCATTTCGAGTTGGCGACGTCGTCGCCGAGCCCGGTCAGGGTGATGCCGCCCTCCTTCACGCCGTAGGAGGTCAGCGGCGCCTGGGTGCCGGCCAGGATGCCCTTCACCGCCTCGACCAGCGCGACATCGACCTTCTTCTCGATATTGTCCATCACCACGCCGGGCGCCAGCGGACACTGGTTGACGTCGACGCCGAAGGCCAGCGTGCCCGGCGTCGCCTCCGCCGCCTTGAAGATGCCGCCATTGCCGCCGGAGGTGGCGGCCAGCACCCGGTCCGCGCCCTCGCTGATCAGCGACACCGCCTGCTGCTGCGCCCGCACCGGGTCGGAGAACGGGTTGTCGCCGCCGACCCAGACGGTCGGGCTGACCACGATCTCGTCGTTCACCGCCTTGGCGCCGGCGGCGAAGCCGTCGGTGAAGCGGTGCAGGAAGGGGATGTCGAGCGCGCCGATCGCGCCGATGGTGCCGCTCTCCGAGGTCAGCGCCGCCTCGGCGCCGGCCAGATACGCACCCTCATGCTCGCGGAACACGGCGCAATAGACATTCGGCATCGGCTTCTGGATGCACTGGTCGACGATCAGGAACCTGGTGTCCGGGAACTTGGCCGCCGCATCCGGCACGATGTCGCCGAACTCGAAGCCGATCACGATCACCACCGCCGCACCCTCGCGCGCCGCTGCCTCGACATTCTGGCGGCGGGTGGCGGGGTCGGTGCTCTCATAGACCTTGGCCTCGCCGCCGATCGCGGCCGCCGCTTCCTCCGCCCCTTTGCGGCCGAGCTTGAGGAAGTCGTTCACGCCGAGCGGATCGGGCGAGATGAAGACCAGCTTGCCGCCGGCCGCCTGGGCCGGCAGCGCGGCGCCGAGGGCCAGGGCCGCCGCCGTGATCGGACCGATGAGATGCCGCCGCCCATGGATGCGCATGATCTTTCCCCTGTTTCCTTGCGATCGCCGCCCCGCGGAGCGCCCGGCGGTCCACCTTTGGCGGCTGCCGTTCGATTCGTCAATCGGCGCGGATCGCCCGCGACTCGGCACTCTCCGGCTGGACAAGGCGAAGAGATTGCAGTTTACTAAAATTGTATTTAATTGATTTGCCTTCCGCCCTGGAAATGATTCCGGCTCTAATCGGCGGAGGCCATCGGGTCATTCGTTCGATCGGGAGATGATGCGGAAGCCATGAGCGGCAGAGTGTCGACCGTCCAGCCGCTGCTTGTGGCAATCCAGGCCCCCTTCGGGTCGGGAATGACTGTCCCGGCCCGATGACCGATCCGACCTCCCCATCCCTGGTCGCGCTGGAGCGCGACGCCCTGCAGGCCCTGGTCGACGGCGACCCGATCGACAGCGTCCTGCGCGATGTCGCCCGGGCGGTGGGCCAGCTGCAGGCGCTGCCCGGCGTCGCCTTCCTGCGGCTGGATGAAAGCGGTGCCAGCCTGTCGCTGCTGGCGCAGAGCGGGCTGCGGGGCGCGATGCTGGACGCCCTGGGAACGATCCGGGTCGGCCCGGCCGGCCAGCCCCCCGGCGTCGCCGTCTTCACCAGTGCGCCGGCCGCCGGCCCCTTGGTGGGCCCGGCGGGCGGGCCGGGCGCCGCGCTGGCCGAGCCGCTGACCGATGATGACGGCCGGATCGCCGGCGCGCTGCTGCTGGCCGGTCTGTCGCGGCCCGAGGAGATGCCGGAGCCGCTGCGGCGGACCATCGGCCGGCTGTTCGCCATGGCGCTGCGGCGCGACCGCCGGGACCGCGAGGTCCAGGACCTGATCTACCGCGATCCGCTGACCGGCCTGCCCAACCGCCGCTGCTTCGACGAGCGGCTGGCCGAGACCTTCGCCCGCGGGGTCGACGCCGCCTGCCCGGTCTCGGTCCTGTTCATGGACCTGGACGAGTTCAAGAAGGTTAACGATACCCTGGGCCATGAGGTCGGCGACCTGCTGCTGGCGATCGTCGGCAGCCGGCTGCGCCGGGCCCTGTCGACCGAGG
>NZ_JANX01000444.1 GCF_000767795.1 Inquilinus limosus MP06
GGTCGTCCGGGCTGCCGCCGGCGCGCAGCACCGCGACGCCGACGGCACGGTACAGGAGACCGGTGTCGAGATGGTCGAAGCCGTAGGAAGCGGCCAGGCGGCGGGCCAGCGTGCCCTTGCCCGAGGCGGCGGTGCCGTCGATGGCGATGACGGTCATGCCGCCGAATTCCGAGCGCCGGATGCCGCCGGGCGCGAGATCACGAGTTGCAAGGCGACCTTCCCATCAAGCTTCGGCCCCATCGCGGCCCGGGGCGAGAACTGCCGAACCGCGGGCTGATAGCATGGCGGGAACGCCGGTGGAACGCCGACGGGCGCAAGGAACGGCTTTTTGTTTTTGACAGCCGGCATTCCGCATGGCAGATGGCGCCCTTCCATCCCGACATAACCCGAGGAGGCTCGGCGTGGCGAAGCCTGAATGGGGCGCCAAGCGCATCTGCCACAATTGCGGGGCCCGCTACTACGATCTGCAGCGTGACCCGATCATCTGCCCGAAATGCGGCACCGAGTTCGACCCGGAGGCCTTCCTGAAGTCGCGCCGGTCGCGCTCCACCATCATCGACGAGCCGGTCGAGAAGGTGCGCGCGGTCAAGGACGAGGACAGCGACGCGCTGCTCGAGGACGAATCCGAGGAGGAGTCCGGCGAAGACGAGGAATCGGCCGAGGAGGTCGAGGTGCTCGACGAAGGTGAGCTCGACGACACCGCGACCGGAGAGGACGAGGAGGACGAGGTCCCCGGCAAGGACAAGGCCGACGAGTTCGACGCCGAGGAGGAGCTCGGCGAGGACGAGGACGTCCTGATCGAGGATGCCGACGATCTCGGCGAGGAGGATGTCGACGTCGAAATCGAGGACGACGGCGAGGAGCGGAACCGCTGATCGCGGGCGTTGCAAAAACCTGCAAAAAACCTCTTGCATAGGCGGGGCGGATGAATAATATCCGCCCCCGCCGACGCCCCCCGGAAAACACCCCGGACGGTGCGTCGCCCAGAGTTTCGGGGCCATAGCTCAGCTGGGAGAGCGCTACAATGGCATTGTAGAGGTCAGGAGTTCGATCCTCCTTGGCTCCACCAAAGACAGGGCCCGGCCGGCGACGGTCGGGCCCTTTCTCTTTTCTTTCCTCACCGTCGGTTGATGTGCCGGTCGATCAGAACGCGCAGCGCCGCCGCGTCGCGGGCGCCGATGGCGGCGACCATGGCGTGGTGCTCCTGCGCGCTCAGGCGCAGCCCCGCCAGGGTGAACCAGCGGCCGGTGGTGCCGGACTGGCCGCGCTCGCGCATGTCGCGGATCAGCCCGGCCAGCACCGGGTTGGCGGCGATATCGTAGAGCCGGCGGTGGAAGGCGAAGTTCAATTCGGCCCGGGTCGGCGGATCGGCCGTCTCGATGGCCTGCTCGAATCGCGCCGCGAGCCGCTCGAGGTCCTCGAGATCGGCCGCCGTCGCCAGCCCCACCACCGGGTCCGCCGCGCCGGTCTCCAGGATCGTCCGCACCGCCTTCAGATGCAGCAGTTCCTGCGGGTCGGGCGCCGCAACCCGGAAGCCGCTGTTGACCTTGTGCTCGACCAGCCGGCGGTTCCTCAGCTCGACCAGCGCCTCGCGCACCTCGAAGCGGTTGGCCTCGTAGCGCTCCTGCAGGTCGATCTGCTTCAGCCACTCCCCCGCCCGGTAGACGCCGTAGAGGATGTCGTCGCGGATCGCCTCGACCAGCGTCCCGACCCGCCCGTGATCCGTGCCCTGCCGCGTCATCGCCCCCTCGATGTCCCCACCCTGGCCGCCTCCAGCTCCCGGCGCCTTGTAGCATGCCGGGTTGCCGCCCGCGATTTTGACGTCTATCGTCACGACAAAATTGGCGCCAATTTTGGAGAAAGCCAAATGGCGGATGGCGGGGTGGCGAGATCGGATCCCGGAACGGCGCTCGAGGCGGCACGTGAATCGGCGGCGCGGCCGGCGCCGGCAGGCCCACGGCGCACGGGCGCCACGCCGCTGCTGTCCTGCCGGGCCGATCCGCGATTCGCCTACAGCCTGTTCATTCCCCCGCGGCTGCGTGCGACCGAGCGGGTGCCGCTGCTGGTGTCGGTTCATGGCAGCCTGCGCGGCGTTGAATCGAGCCGCGACGCCTTCGCCGATTTCGCCCGCTGGCACGGTGCCGTGGTGCTGGCGCCACTGTTCCCCGCCGACCCGCTCGGCGACGGCAACGAGGATGGCTACAAATACCTGGCCGAGGCCGACATCCGGTACGACCGGCTGCTGCTGGCCATGGTGGCGGAGGCCGAGGCCCGGCTCGGCCTGGGCTTCGACCGCTTCTGCCTGGCCGGGTTCTCCGGCGGCGCCCATTTCGCCCACCGCTTCCTGCTGCTGCATCCGGAGCGGCTGCGCGCCGTGTCGATCGGCGCCCCGGGCTCGGTGACGCTGATCGACCCGAAGCGCGGCTGGTGGGTCGGCACGCGCGACATGGAGCGCCTGTTCGGCCGCGCTCCGGACCTGGAGGCGATGCGCCGCGTGCCGGTGCATCTCGCGGTCGGCGACAGCGATCTGGAGACGGCGTCGATCACCCACCGCCCCGGCAGCCGGCACTGGAGGACCGACGCCAACCGGGCCGGGGCCAACCGCATCGCCCGGCTGACCAGCCTGCGCCGCAACCTGCAGGCGCATGGGCTGGCGGTGCGGCACGACATCATCCCCGGCGCCGCGCACGATTTCGCGGCGGTGGCGGAACGGGCGCGCGACTTCTTCCACGACGTGCTCGGCCCCGGCCGGGTCGTCGCCTTCGGCGCATAATCACGAACAGACAGGGGGCAGAATGAACCGGCTCATGCTTCTGGCCGCGGCGGCGACACTGGCGGCGGTCCCTGCCATGGCGGCCGATGCGCCGCAGCGCGGCGGCACCATCACCACGGTGCTGTCGGCCGACATCCGCAGCACCAATCCCGGCGTCGACCGCGACGGCGCCACCGACATCGTGCACCAGCACATCGTCGAGGGGCTGGTCGGCTTCCGCGAGGACCTGGAGGTCGGGCCGATGCTGGCCGAACGCTGGGACGTGTCACCGGACGGCCGGACCTACACCTTCCACCTGCGGCGCGGCGTCAGGTTCCAGAACGGCGCCGTCATGACCTCGGCCGAGGTGAAATGGTCCTGGGACCGGCTGATGGACCCGGCCACCAAATGGCGCTGCCGCGACGTCTACACCGGCGACAACGGGCTGAAGGTCCAGAGCGTGACAATGCCGGACCCGGACACCGTGGTCTATGCGCTGAACCGGGCGGATGCCGGCTTCCTGTACAATCTGGCGCGGATGGATTGCGGCGGCACGCCGGTGCTGCACCCGTCCTCGGTCAAGCAGGACGGCAGCTGGGACAAGCCGGTCGGCACCGGCCCCTTCATCCTGTCGGACTGGCGGCCGGGGCAGTACATAGAACTGACCCGCTTCGACGGCTACACCCCGCGCGACGACGCCATGAGCGGCTATGTCGGCCGCAAGGAGGTGTATGTCGACAAGGTCCGCTTCGCCATCATGCCGGACGCGGCGGCCAAGCTGACCGCGCTGCAGGCCGGCGCGCTGGACACCGCGCCCTTGGAATCGCAGGACCGGATCCAGCTGCAGGGCAACCCGAACCTGACGGTCGAATCCGCCGTCACGCCGGGCTGGGAAGCGCTGATCCTGCAGTCCGAGGACCCGGTGCTGCAGGACAAGCGGGTGCGGCAGGCGATCGTGATGGCGCTGGACCGCGCCGCCATCGCCGAGGCTGTGACCTTCGGCGGCTCCAAATTCTCGGCCACGCCGGTGCCGGCGTTCAGCCCCTACCACTCCCAGGCCCAGACCGACGCCCTGCCCTACGACCCGGAGCGGGCCAAGGCCCTGCTGGCCGAGGCCGGCTACAAGGGCCAGCGCATCGTCATGACCGCAAACAAGCGCTATGCCGAGATGTATGACTGCGCCGTGCTGATGCAGGACATGCTGCGCAGCGCCGGGCTGAATGTCGACCTGGAGGTGCTGGAGTGGACGGCGCAGTTGGACGCCTACACCACCGGCAAGTTCCAGACCCAGTCCTTCTCCTACTCGCCGCGGCTGGACCCGCTGGGCCAGTGGGAGCGGATCATCGGCCCTCAGCCGCGCAAGATCTGGAAGGATCCGCGCGCCATCGACCTGCTGGCCCGGGCCAACGCCACCACCGACCGGGCGCAGATGCAGTCGGTGCTGGACCAGATCGGCCGCCTGTTCACCGAGGAGGCGCCGGCCGCCAGCCTGTATCTGCACGCCTCGGACTATGCCGTCGCCAGGCGGGTGCAGGGCTTCAAGGTATGGCCGGCCGACGCGCCGCGCTACTGGAACGTCTGGTTGGCCAAATGACCATCGCCCCGAGCGCCTGAACAGCAAGGGATTCAGCGGCCCTTACCGAATCCCGGACAATATGCCCGCACCGTTCGGCCTGGCACCCATGATCTCCCCCTTGCCGGATCAGTATCTCGATCGATCTTGATTGGGTCTCATTTGGCAGGGTGGAGGGGCTCCATTGACCAACGGCGCCAATGAGGGGATCATTCCGCCTTCCCATCAGTCAGGCGCATGGCGCAGGACTGCCCGACGCTTCGTCCGGCTCGCCGAGTGACCGAGCCGGCCAGCCGCAGGGAGGAACGGATGCCTCACCGTAAGACGCCGGCCGGCGTCGCGGTTGTCGTCGCCTGGGCGATCGTCTCGGCCCAGGCCGCCGCGCAGACGGTGGCGACCACGGCGCCGGCCAGCGCGCCCGATGCCGACGCCCGCCCGTCCTATGCGACCGTGTCCCTGAACGGGGGCTTCACGGTCGATCCCTTCCCGATCGGCGTCATCGCCGGCGGTCCGTATTCGGTCGCCGGGCTCGGCCCGGACTGCGTCGGCAACATCACGCCCAGCCGGGCCGACGCCAAGATCGAGTTCGAGAATGGCCAGCGCCCGCTGAGCATCTATGCCGCCGCGGGCTCCGATGTCGCCCTCCTCGTCCGCACGCCGGCCGGGGCATGGGTCTGCGCCGACGATTCAGACGATGGCGGCATCAACCCCGCGATCACCTTCCAGAGGCCCGCCAACGGCACCTATGCCGTCTGGGTGGCGGCGGTCGACACCTCGACCCGGCCGGTTCCCGCCGTTCTGGTGATCAGCGAACTTCCTCCCACCTGGTGAGGGTCGTCATGACGACCAAGATCCCACGCTCGCCGCTGCTCCTGGCACGGCACTCCGCGATGCTCCTGGCCCTGGCGGCCGCGGGGTGCGCCGACGTCCCGGCGCAGAAGCCCTTCCCCGACTACAACAAGGCGCCGGACGGCGGCACCGGCGTGCAGCAGCCGGCCGAGGCCGCGCCCGCCGCCTCCGCCGAGCCCGTCGCCGAGGCCAGCCTGCTGGCCCGCAAGGTCGAGACGACCCGCTCGACCCTTGACCTGGCGGTCGACACCACGCGCCGGCGCCTGACCAAGCTCAAGCAGCAGATCGTCGACGCGAAGCAGATGCT
>NZ_JANX01000445.1 GCF_000767795.1 Inquilinus limosus MP06
GAGTTTGTCGAAGCCTGGACCAGCCCTCACCCGGTCGCCCTGCGGACGCCCGGCCTCTCCCGCGTCCGGCGGGAGAGGCAACGCAAAAAAGCGTCGATTCAGATCACCCACAGGCCTTGAATCCGCCCGGCTGCACCCGCGTCCAGCTGTCGGTGCGGCCCAGCAGGCTGATGCCGACATAGCCGCGCAGATCCAGCGTGTCCGGCCCGGTCAGGTGCATCTTGGCGTCGTAGGTCTTGCCGCTCTTCGGGTCGTAGATCGTGCCGTCCTCCCACTCCGTGTCGGAGACCTGGGTGAAGCTGTGCAGCATGATCAGCTTGCACAGCGCCTGGCCGCGCTTGCCCTCGTCCGGATTGTGGATGTCGGTGGTCGGGGCGTCCGGCGGCAGGCCGGCGATCAGGCCGCAGATGCCGGTGTTGCAGTCGGTGATCTGGATCACCGAGCGGCCGTCCCCGGTGCGCCAGAACCCCTTGATCCCGCCATCGGCGCCGGAGGCGGCCGGGGCCGCGAGGGCGACGACCAGGCCGAGGGCGAGAACGGCGCTGCGGATGGTCATGGGCGCTCCCATATCTTCTGTTGTTGCTTCTCCCCCGAGGATGCGGCCGGGCCGGATTCCTGTCCATCGTCCCGATTTGCACCGCGCGGAGGGTGACAACTTTGAAATTATTCCAGCTTTTGCCTCGGTTTGCCCTCGGCTATGGTCCAGCGTCGGCCGAAAGGGCCACCGGCGAGGCCGCCGGACGGACGGAGATGTGAGAGATGAGCGCGCCGCGGACACTGTTCGACAAGATCTGGGACAGCCATGTCGTCCACCGCCAGGATGACGGCACGTGCATCCTCTATATCGACCGCCACCTCGTGCATGAGGTGACCAGCCCGCAGGCCTTCGAGGGGCTGCGCATGGCCGGCCGCAAGGTGCGCCAGCCGCAGGCCACCCTGGCCGTGCCGGACCACAACGTGCCGACCTCGGGCCGCGCCGGCGGCATCGCCGACGAGGAGAGCCGGATCCAGGTCGAGACGCTGGAGAAGAACGCCGCCGATTTCGGCGTGCCGATCTTCACCATGAACGACATCCGCCAGGGCGTGGTCCACATCATCGGGCCGGAGCAGGGCTTCACCCTGCCGGGCACCACCATCGTCTGCGGCGACAGCCACACCTCGACCCATGGCGCCTTCGGGGCGCTGGCCTTCGGCATCGGCACCAGCGAGGTGGAGCATGTGCTGGCCACCCAGACGCTGCTGCAGAAGCCGGCCAAGAACATGCGCATCACGGTCGAGGGCGACCTGCCGCTGGGCGTGACCGCCAAGGACATGATCCTGGCGATCATCGGCACCATCGGCACCGCCGGCGGCACCGGCCATGTCATCGAATATGCCGGCGACGCCGTCCGCGCCCTGTCGATGGAAGGCCGGATGACGGTCTGCAACATGTCGATCGAGGCCGGTGCCCGTGCCGGGTTGATCGCGCCGGACGAGACCACCTTCGCCTATGTGAAGGGGCGGCCGCTGGCACCGAAGGGCGAGGCCTGGGACCAGGCGGTCGAATACTGGCGCACCCTGCCCTCGGACGAAGGCGCCCGCTACGACCGCGAGGTCGTGCTGAAGGCCAAGGACATCGTGCCGATGGTCACCTGGGGCACCAGCCCCGAGGACGTGGCGCCGATCACCGGCGTGGTGCCTGACCCGGAGGCCGCGCCGGACGCCAACAAGGCCAGCGCCTGGCGCCGCAGCCTGGACTATATGGGCCTGAAGCCCGGCCAGCGGCTGAGCGAGGTGCCGGTCGACAAGGTCTTCATCGGCTCCTGCACCAACGGCCGGATCGAGGATCTGCGCGCCGCCGCCGCCGTCGCCCGCGGCCGGCGCGTGGCCGACAAGGTCTACGCCATGATCGTCCCGGGCTCCGGCCTGGTGAAGGAGCAGGCGGAGGCCGAGGGGCTGGACCAGGTGTTCAAGGCGGCCGGCTTCGACTGGCGCGAGCCCGGCTGCTCGATGTGCCTCGCCATGAACGCCGACAAGCTGTCGCCGGGCGAGCGCTGCGCCTCGACCTCGAACCGCAACTTCGAGGGCCGCCAGGGCCGCGGCGGCCGCACCCACCTGGTCAGCCCGGCCATGGCCGCGGCGGCGGCGATCGCCGGCCACCTGACCGATGTGCGCGAGCTGAACTAAGCCTCCCTCCCTGTCATGCCCCGGGCTTGACCCGGGCATCCAGACGGTCTCGACGCCCACTGGATTGCCGGGTCAAGCCCGGCAATGACAGGAGGGGTGTGCCCGGCCCTCAAGGAGCCCCCGCCATGTCCGCAGCGGCCGACTCCGCGCGCAAGTTCGATCCCACCCGCGCCGGCGAGTACGAGGTGCAGAGCCGCATCGCGCTGGCCGGCTACGATGCCTGCCACGAGCTGTCGGCCTGCATGCTGGCGGCCGTGCTGGGCTCCGGCGGCAGCGCGGAGATCCTGGTCGCCGGGGCCGGCGGCGGGGCACGCGAGATCGTCACCGCCGGGGCGCTGGAGCCGGGCTGGCGCTTCGCCGCGATCGACCCGTCGCAGCCGATGCTGGACCTGGCCGCTGCACGGCTGCGCGAGGCCGGACTGGACGGGCGGACCGAGGTCGTGCTCGGCACCGTCGACGACCTGCCGGCCGGCCGCCGCTTCGACGCGGCGACGCTGATCGGCGTGCTGCACCACCTGCCCGGCGACGACGCCAAGCGCGCCATCCTGCGGTCGCTGGCCGACCGGCTGAAGCCGGGCGCGCCGCTGATCCTGGCCGGCAACCGCTTCGCCTATGCCAGCCGGCCGTTGCTGCTCGAAGCCTGGGGCCAGCGCTGGCGCATGCACGGCGTCGGGCCGGAGGAGGTGCAGGCCAAGCTTGGCCGCATCCTGCAGGGCGCCGACCCGCCGGCCTCCGAGGAGGCCATCGCCGGGCTGCTCGCCGAGGCCGGCTTCGGCCCGCCGACAAGCTTCTTCTCCAGCCTGTTCTGGGGCGCCTGGCTGGCAAGGCGGGTGTGAGATCCTGACGGGCCGGTGCCGCCGGCGCTCCCGGGCGAGGTGAAAGGGTCGGCCTGACCAAGCCGATTCCCCCAATTTGTCATCCTCGGGCCTGACCCGAGGATCCAGGGGCTTTCAGAGCCGCTCTCGGTGGCTCCTGGATTGCCGGGTCAAGCCCGGCAATGACAGGAGGGGGTGGTCAGTCCTGAAATGAGGTCAGCGTGTTTGCGGATGGCCTCAGGCGTGCCCTGCCTCGCCCGACAGCATCATCGGGTCGATGCCGAGCTTGGCGATGGCGCGCTCCCACTTCACCGACAAGTCCTCGCCGAACAGAATGTCGGAATCGCAGGGCACGTTGAGCCAGCCATTGGCCTGGATCTCGGCGTCGAGCTGGCCGGCGCTCCAGCCGGCATAGCCCAGCGCCAGCAGGTGCCGGCTGGGGCCGGTGCCGCCGGCGATGGCCTGCAGCACCTCCAGCGTCGAGGTCACGGCGACGTCGCCGACCACCACCGTCTTCTCGGCCCGGTAGTCGGTCGAATGCAGCACGAAGCCGCGGCCCGATTCCACCGGCCCGCCGAACTGCACCCGGGTGCTGCCCAGCAGGTCGCCATGCGGGATGCCGAGCTGGTCGAGCAGCGTCGGGAAATCGATGGTCGACAGCGGCTTGTTCACCACCAGCCCCATGGCGCCCTGATCGTTATGGGCGCACAGATAGATCACGGTGCGGGCGAAGGGGGGCGCGATCAGGGTCGGCATGGCGATCAGCAGCTGCCCCGCGAGGTAGCTGCCATCCGCCGGCACCTTGACGCCCTTGGAGGATTTCGCCCGACTCATACCGACCACTGCTCCGTTTTCCGCTTCCGGCCGCGACACTAAGGCTAACCCGCGCCGGGCTGGTTCCGAACGACTATATAGGCCAAAGAAAGGCAGTTTCATGGTGCCGGAGATTCGATGACCCGTAGGCTCGCATTCCTGACCGCGGCCGTGCTCGGCCTCGCCGCGCTGTCCGGCACCGGCCCGGCCGGGGCGGCCGAGACGCCATGGCAGCAGGCCAAGGGCGCGTCGGCGCGGCTGGTCACGGCGGTCGACGGCACCGGCACCCTGAACGAGATTCCGGCCGGGCTGCACATCCGGCTGGACCCGCATTGGAAGACCTATTGGCGGTCTCCCGGCGATGCCGGGCTGCCGCCGGCGCTGGACTGGAAGGGATCCGAGAATCTCGGCACCGCCACCCTGGCCTATCCGGCGCCACACCGGTTCCAGCTGTTCGGCCTCGAGACCTATGGCTACGAGACCGAGGTGGTGTTCCCGCTGACCCTGCCGGTGGCGCAGGCGGGGCAGCCGCAGCATCTGGCCCTGGCCGCGACCGTGCTGGTCTGCAGCGACATCTGCATCCCGGCCAATTTCAACTTCGCGCTGGACCTGCCGGCCGGCGCGGCGACGCCCGACCCGGACGCGGCCAACCTGATCGACCGCTACGCCAACACGGTGCCCGGCGACGGCGCCGCCGCCGGCCTGGCCATCGGCCCGGTCATGGCGACCACCCAGGGCCCGAATGGCGGCCTGCGAATCGAGGCGACGGCGCGCGAGCCCTTCGCCGCGCCGGACATCTTCGTCGAGGGCGCGCCGGGCGACGCCTTCGCCGCACCGCGCATCACCACCGCTGAGGGCGGCCGTCGGCTGGTGGCCGAGATCGACCGGATCCAGTCGGCCGACGATCCGCCCAAATCCCTGAGCGGCACCCCGGTCGCCCTGACCCTGGTCGACGGGCCGCGCAGCGTCGAGGCCAAGGCGACGGTCGGCGCGGCAATCACGGCAACATCCGGCACAGCCGGCTGGCTGGGCATCCTCGGCGTCGCCCTGCTGGGCGGGCTGATCCTGAACCTGATGCCCTGCGTGCTGCCGGTGCTGTCCCTGAAGCTGCTGTCGATCGTGAAGCTCGGCGGCGTCGAGGCCGGGACGCCGCGGCGACAGCGGCTGGGCCTGCTGGCCACCGCCGCCGGCATCGTCGCCTCCTTCCTGGTGCTGGCGGGCGGCGCGGTGGCGCTGAAGGCGGCCGGCGCCTCGGTCGGCTGGGGCATCCAGTTCCAGGAGCCGGTGTTCCTGGCGGCGATGGCGGTGATCGTCACCCTGTTCGGCGCCAACATGCTGGGGCTGTTCGAGGTGGTGCTGCCCGGCCGCGCCATGGACGCCGCGGCCCGCGCCAGCGGCGCCGGCCGGCCGGAGCAGGACGGGCTGACGGCGCCGTTCCTGACCGGCGCCTTCGCCACCCTCCTGGCCACTCCCTGCTCCGCCCCCTTCGTCGGCACCGCGCTGGGCTTCGCCCTGTCGCGCGGGCCGCTGGAGATCGGGGCGATCTTCGCCGCGCTGGGTCTCGGCATGGCCCTGCCCTATCTGCTGATCGCCGCGGTGCCGGGCCTGGCCCGGCTGCTGCCGCGCCCCGGCCGCTGGATGGCCTGGGT
>NZ_JANX01000446.1 GCF_000767795.1 Inquilinus limosus MP06
CAGGCTGCCGGTCAGGGCGGCGTGGAGCAGGAAGGCACGGAAAGGCATCCTCGATCCTCTCGGATGGTCAGGCACGGCGGTCGGCAGGGTAAGGAAAGAAAGAGGAGGCGGGCCGAAGCCCGCCTCCAGGCGCAGGGAGGCTTCAGTCGGGAAGGGCGAACACAGTGAGCGTTCCGCCCAGCTGGGTGTACTGCGACAGCGACTGATAGGCGCCGACCGCACCGAGACCTTCGTTCGGGTTGGTCAGGCCGGCCGCCATCCCGATGCCGGCCCAGCCGCCGACGCCGGACAGCACGGCAATGTACTGCTTGCCCTTGCTGGTATAGGTGTTGATGTTGCCGATGATCCCCGAGGGGGTCTTGAACTTGTACAGCTCCTTGCCGGTCTTGGCGTCGACCGCCTTCAGGTAGCCTTCCAGCGTGCCGTAGAAGACGACGCCGCCGGCGGTGGCGAGCGCACCGCTCCACACCGAGAACGGCTCCGGGATCGACCAGGCGATCTTGCCCTTCTCCGCGTCCCAGGCGATGAAGTTGCCGAGGTTGGTGCCGCCCGGCGCCGGGTACATGCTGAGGGTCGCGCCGACATAGGGCTGGCCCGCGGTGTAGGCCACCTTGTACGGCTCGTAGTCCATGCAGACATGGTTGGTCGGCACGTAGAACAGGCCGGTCTCGGGCGAGAACGCCGCCGGCTGCTGGTCCTTCGATCCCAGCGCCGCCGGGCAGATGCCCTGCGAGTTGACGTCCTCGCCATTGGCCTCGGTCGAGAACTTCTTGTCGCGCACCGGCAGGCCGGTCTTCAGGTCGATCTTGCTGGCCCAGTTGACCGCCGGGTCGTACTTCTCGGCCACCAGCAGCTCGCCGGTCACGCGGTCCAGCGTATAGCCGAAGCCGTTGCGGTCGAAATGCACCAGCAGCTTGCGGTCCTTCCCGTCGAACTTCTGGTCGGTCAGGATCATCTCGTTGACGCCGTCATAGTCCCACTCGTCATGGGGCGTCATCTGGTAGACCCACTTCGCCATGCCGGTGTCGGCGTCACGGGCGAAGATGGTCATCGACCACTTGTTGTCGCCGGGGCGCTGCACCGGGTTCCAGGTGCTGGGGTTGCCCGAGCCGTAGTAGATCAGGTTGGTCTCGGGGTCGTAGGAGATCCAGCCCCAGGTGGTGCCGCCACCGATCTTCCACTGGTCGCCCTGCCAGGTCGAGGTGCCGGAGTCCTTGCCCACCGGCTTGCCCAGCTCGGTGGTCTTCTGCGGGTCCATCAGCGTGTCGGCGTCGGGCCCCATGGAATGGGCCTGCCAGACCAGCTTGCCGGTCTTGATATCGTAGGCCGAGAGATGGCCGCGGACACCGAACTCGCCGCCGGAATTGCCGATCAGCACCTTATCCTTGACCACCAGCGGGGCCGAGGTGCCGGTCTCGCCCTTGGTCGCGTCGCCGTCCTTGGCGCTCCACACCACCTTGCCGGTCTTGGCGTCCAGCGCCACCAGCGTGGTGTCGGCCTGGTGCAGGAAGATCATTCCCTCGCCATAGGCCACGCCGCGGTTAACCGTGTCGCAGCACATGACCGGGATGACATTCGGGTCCTGCTTCGGCTCGTACTTCCAGACGATCTTGCCGTTGTCGGCGAGATCGAGGGCGTAGACCGTGTTCGGGAACGGCGCATGGACGTACATCATGTCGCCGATCACCAGCGGCCCGCCTTCATGGCCGCGCAGCACGCCGGTGGAGAAGCTCCAGGCCGGCTGCAGGTTCTTCACATTCGCGGTGGTGATCTGCTTCAGCGCGCTGTAGCGGGTGTTGGCGTAGTTGCCCGCCGGCTGGGTCCACTGGTTGGGGTCCTTCTCCAACTTCAGCAGATCGTCATTGGCCGACGCGACGGTCGGCAGCGCCGCCAGCGCGAACACGAGCGCCAAGGCGGACCCGGAAATGCGCAGCAATCTGGGCATTCATTATCCTCCCATTGATCGCGATGCAGGATCCGCGGCGACGCCGGGAATCCGCCTCGACGGTCGTTCACCCCATCGGGCCCGGTCGTCATGGCCTCGTGCCCGGGCCCATCGGAACTTCGTTTGAAGACGACCGCCGCTACTTTGCGGAAACAGCCAAATTTCAGTCAATTGCAAACACGCAAAAAGGCATTGTTCTTTGGTATGAAGGCAATATTTCGCATGCGCGAAATCGATTATCGGCTTGTACCAAAGTACAATATCCGAGTATTGTCACGACATTCCCACCAATACTTCGGGACCTCGCCAGCCCCATGGGCGCGGCTGTGCAGTCAAGCCGGCATCCGGACCGGACGGTGCGGCGCAACAGGCGGCGGCCGGCCCTTCTGATCGGCCCGGCGGCAAATATTCCGCCGTCACAGCCGCCGCAGATCCAGTTATGCGCGACGGGCTTTCGCCGGCCCCGCCGATGCTGCGGCGGGCGCCCCAGGGGCAACGGACCGATTCCCGCCGCGCCGCGCGACCCCGGCCGGGGTCTCGACCCGGACACAGGCCTGGCCGGCAAGCGCTATCCCGGGGCATCGGCCGGCGCCGCCTGGCCCGGGCGGCAGGGCGGGATCATCGGATGCGTCCCGAGACGGGCCAGCCGAATCGAGAACTCCCGCATGTTCGGGGCCGTGTCGCGGAGCCACCGGTACTGCACGTCATAGGCCTCGCGCTCGCGTTCCAGCCAGGCGGCGCAGTCGGCGGCCGGGGCGCCATGGGCGGCGGCGCGCTGCAGGAAATGGGTCAGCTCATGCACCAGGATGCTGGTGTCGGCCGGGTCGACGCCGATCCGCAGCGTGTCGTCCAGCGCGATGGTGCCGCCCGGCTCGGCGAAGCCCATCACGGCGCAGGGATGGGTGCAGGCCATCGCCTCCAGCTGCGCATGCGGCAGCAGGACCACGGCGGGCGGATCGATCGGCACCGGATAGCCGGTGTAGCCGTGGACGACGGAGAGGAGGCTGGCGACCAGCGCCGCCGGCACCGCGCCGGTCATCGGGCGGGGCCCCGCAGCGGCATCATCACCCTCCCGGATCGGCCCTCCGGGCCTCCTGCCCGCCCCGTCTCGTACTTTGGGAGCAATTGACCCGCCGCAGGCTCTTTGCTGTCCTGGCCGCCCGACGCGTCTTCGGAGCCTCCGCCATGAAGGGCTGCGCGGTTCTCGCCCTCCTCGCCCCGGCCATCCTCGCCATCGTCCTGCCCGGCCCGGCCCGTGCGAACGACTACCCGACTCCGGTGGTGGCCGATTACGTGATCGGCTGCATGGCCAGCAACGGCGAGACGCAGGAGATGCTGCAGCGCTGCTCCTGCAGCATCGACGCCGTGGCCTCGATCATGCCCTATGACGACTACGAGAAGGCCGAGACGGTGCTGCGCATGCAGTTCGCCACGGGCGACCAGGCCGGCATCTTCCGCGAGATGACGGCGCTGAAGACCATGGTCGACACGCTGCGCCTGGCGCAGATCGAAGCCGATTTCCGCTGCTTCTGAGAGCTCTTGCGAGACCGCTACTGGCGCGGCCGTCTGATGGCGGTTTCTCCGCTTCCGGTGCTCACGGACTATAACGTCCGCTGCGCTCCGGTTCTCGAAACCGCCACCAGCCGACTCACGCCAGCGCGGTCTCGCAAGGGCTCTCGTCCGCACGCCGCCTCACATCGTCGCCGGCACCGGCCAGGCTTCCGTGAACACGGCGCCGTCCGAATCCTTGGCCGTGGCGCTCAGCCGGCCGGTCCCGGTCGGGGTGAAGCTGAACTCCACCATCGGGTTCTCGCTCAGCGAGATGTTGCCTTCAACCTGCAGCAGCCGGGCGCCGTCATAGCTGACATCGATGCTCTCGACGAATCGCGCGGGCACGTAGGTGCGCTTGATCTGGTCCATCTGCATGCCGGAATAGTTCGGATGCCGGATCAGCAGCTCCACCCGGCTGGGCTCCCCGATCTGGACGGCGTCCAGGTTCTTCGTCCGCATCTCGCCGAGATGGACCATCGCGTCGTCCGGCGTCTTCAGCGCAGGCGCGGAGCAGCCGCCGGCCGCCTTGACGAAGGCGGCGGCCACGAACAGCGACCCGTCCGCGGTCTCGGCCACGGCGTGGATGTTGGTGTATTCGTTCACCCGCACCCGCGTGCCGATGGTCGGGTCGGCGATGCCGTCGCCCAGCCGGAATACGGCGGCGACCGGGGCCGGGTTCTTGTCGATCACCAGGGTCACGGCGCGGATCCGCCCGGCCGGCATGTGCCCGCCGTCGAAGCGGACCGTGACCGGCACCACCGCGGCGTCATAGGCGCGCTGCGGCGCCTCGACCCGCATGAAGGCGCTGCCGTCGGCCACCGCCTTGTCGCCGAAGATCGCGGTCTTCAGGTCGGGCCAGGGATCGTCGTCCGCGGCCCGCGCGGGGCCGGCCAGGGCGACAAGGGCCATCAGGGCGCCCAGCGCCAGCGCGGCGGCGTGCTTTTGCATCATGTCCTCCCTTCGCCGTCCTGGAGTCTGATCCGAAACTCGGTCCGGTGAGTCGGCTGGCGTGGCTTTCGAGAACCGGAGCGCAGCGGACGTTTGGGTCCGCGAGCACCGGAAGCGCAGAAAGCCGCGTCAGACGGCCGCCGGGGCGGGTTTCGGGCAGGCTCCGGTCTATTCCCATTCCAGCTCGGTATACGCCGTGGCGACATTGCGGTCGTTGTAGTCGTCGAACAGCAGCCAGCGGCCGCGCTCGGACCGGCCGACCGTGGCCACCGCCTGGTCCAGGCTGCGCCCGGCGGCCAGCGCCGCCCGCGTCTCGTCCAGGATCAGGCGAAGATAGCGCTCCTCGTCCTCCAGCGCATCCGGCCAGGGGGCGGAAGCCGGCCCATGGCCCGGCACCACCCGCCGGATCCCGGCTTCCCGGCGCAGCCCGGCGATGGCGTCGAGCCAGCCGCGCAGCGACCCGTCGATCGCCGGCACGCGCTGCAGAAACACCAGGTCGCCGGCGAACAGCGTGCCGGTCGTGCCGTCGAGCACGGTGAGGTCGGCATCGGTGTGTGCCGGCGGCCAGGCCTTCAGCTCCAGCGTCCGGCCGCCGAGATCGAGCGACAGCCGGTCGCGCACCAGCAGCGTCGGCTGCAGGATCGTGGTGCCCGCGGCGGCATCGCCGAGGGCCCGGCGCAGGCCGTCGAGATAGGGGTCGGCGCGGGCATCCAGGCCGCGGGGCAGGTTGGCGTGGCCGACGATCGTGGTGTCCGGCCCGGCGAAGGCGGCATTGCCCAGGACATGGTCGGGATGGAAATGGGTGTCGATGGCGTAGCGGACCGGCAGGGGGGTCTGGCGCCGCACCGCCGCCAACAGCCGCCGCCCCTCCGCGGCGCTGCCGCCGGTATCGACCACCGCCACCGCCTCGCCGCCGACGATGAAGCCGAGGTTGGCGATGGCCCCGAGATTGGCCGCGGTCGCCTCCTCATGGGCGCCGTG
>NZ_JANX01000447.1 GCF_000767795.1 Inquilinus limosus MP06
GGCCTCCAGCACGTCGAGCCGGCCGGAGAGAGTCGGGCCGCGGCCGGCCGAGGGCGCCGACCGAGGTCGCCGCACACCACCTGCGGCCGGATCGCCGGCGGCGTCCAGCCGCCCGCAGCACGCCGATAGTCGGGCCAGCCGCGGGCGATCGCCGCCGCCAGCCGCACGCCCAGCGACCGGCGGGCGGTGCCCTCGGCGTCCATGATCATGAGGACCGCCGGATGCGGCCGTCGACCTTCGGCGCCACCGTCTTCATCGCGGTGACGTAGTCCATCACCACCGTCGCCATCAGCCGCGCCGCCGAGGCGTCGATCAGCACCTTGCCCTTGGTGAAGGCGGCATAGCCGTCGCCGCCGCCGGCCATGTAGTCATTGGTGGCGACGCGGTAGACCGCGGCATCGTCCAGCGGCTTGCCGTCGACCGTGACGGAGACCACGCGGCTGCCCGCCGGCTTGGCCGGGTCGTAGACGAAGGCGAGGCCGGAAATCTGCGGGAACCGCCCGGCGACGTCCTGCACCTGGGACACGCCGTTCTCCAACCCCGCCCGGATCTCGGCGCCGGTCAGCTCCAGCAGCACCGCGAGATTGCCGAAGGGCAGCTCGGTCAGGATGTCCTTGCGCGTCAGCTGGGTGCCGGCGGCGACCAACCGGTCGCCACGGACGCCGCCGCCATTGATGATGGCGATCTGCGCGCCGGAGACGCCCCAGCGCAGCCCGTCGGCGATCAGGTTGCCCATCGTCGTCTCCTCGGTCCGCACCGCGCCGCGCTGGCTGTCCAGCTCGACCGAGGTGGTGCCGATGACGATGCCGAGCGCATCGTCCAGTGCCTTGTTGAAGGCATCGACCTTGGCCTGGATCTCCGGGTCGGGCTCGACCCCCGCGGTCGGCCGCACCTCCCAGCTCGGCAGCACCGCGATCACCGGCCCGTCCTTGGTCTCGCGGGTCGAGATGTCGAGCTCGACCACGCCGAGATAGTGCGAATCGTAGCCGGCTTTGAAGATCAGGACGTTGTTCTCGTAGAACATGATCGGGTCGTGGTCGTGCCCGCCCAGCACCAGGTGCAGCCCCTTGACCGACTGCGCCAGCTGCCGATCCTGGGCGATGCCGAGATGGGTCAGCGCCACCAGGATGTTGGCGCCCTCGGCCTTCAGCGCCTCGACCGCCTGCTTGGCGGTGGTGATGATGTCGGGGAAGCTGATGTCCGGCCCCGGGCTGGACAGCGTCCTGGTGTCCGGCGTCAGGATGCCGAGGAAGCCCACGGTGTAGTCGCCGACCTTGCGGGTGGCGGTGGCGACGCCGCCGCCGAAGGGCTTGCCGTCCTTGCCCAGGACATTGGCGCCGAGCCAGGGGAACTTCGATTCGCCGATGCGCTGCGCCGCCAGCTCCGGCCCGTAGTCGAACTCGTGATTGCCCCAGACCGCGTAGTCGACGCCGACGGCGTTGAACAGGTCGATCATCTGCGATCCCTTGGTCAGGCCCGACATCACCGAGGGCGACAGCGTGTCGCCGCCGAAGGTGGTGATGCTGTGCGGGTTGGCGGCACGGGCCTGCTTCAAGAGGGTCGCGAGCTGGCCGAAGCCGCCCTGGCCGCGCACCGGCCCGATCTCGTACACGTCGTTGACGTGCAGGAAGGTCAGCCGCAGCGGGGCCGTCGCGGCCCATCCGGGCAGCGGGGCCGCGGCGAAGACGGTGGCGAGCATGACCTGGCGGCGCGACGGGCCCTGCATGGCTGGATCTCCCTCCGGATGACGGTGCCAGAATGGACCGGCGCATTGCCGGATGTCATCCTCCGCTGCGTTGCGGACCGGTGACAAGTGAGCGGATCGGATGACGTCCCAGAAGCATCTCTACCATCCCGCCACCGCTGATACCGCCCGCACCGTCCCGAGCTATTGGGAGGCGACCGCCGAGCCGGCGCCGGAGGGCTGCGCGCCGCTAGCCGGCGATGAGTCCTGCGACGTCGCCGTGATCGGCGGCGGCTATACCGGGATGTCGGCGGCGCTGCACCTGGCCCGCGACCTCGGCGCCGATGTCCGGGTGCTGGAGGCCGGGCCGGTCGGCTGGGGCGCTTCCGGCCGCAACGGCGGCTTCAACTGCGTCGGCGCCGCCAAGCTGTCCGGCGCGGCGATGCTGAAGCGGGTCGGCCGCGACGAGGTGCGCCGCTACTACGCCGCCCAGCTCGAGGCGACCGAGCTGGTGGCGGCGCTGGCCCGGGACGAGGGCATCGATCTCGACCGCCAGGGCGACGGCGTCATCAGCGTCGCCCACAAGCCGAGCCGGGTGCGCGAGCTGGAGGAGGAGGCACGCTGGGATCGCGAGGTCTCCGGCCTGACCTCGACGCTGTGGAGCCGGGACGAGCTGCGCGAGCGCGGCTATGCCGGGCCGGAGGCGCATGGCGCCCTGCACCACGCCGCCGGCTTCGGCCTGCACCCGCTGAAATACCATCGCGGCCTGACCCGCGCCGCCTTGGCGTGCGGCGCCAGGATCCACGGCCGCAGCCGTGTCACCGGCTGGCAGCGCGAGGCCGGCGGGCACCGGCTGGTCACCGCCGCCGGGTCGCTGCGGGCGAAGCGGGTGCTGATCGCCACCAATGGCTATACCACCGACGGGCTGCATCCCTATCTGGCCGGCACCTTCCTGCCGGCCCTGTCGAACATCGTCGTCACCCGGCCGCTGACGGAGGCGGAACGGCAGGCCCAGGGCTGGACCACCGGGACGCCGCTGTCTGACACCCGCAACCTGCTGTTCTATTTCCGGCTGCTCAAGGATGGCCGGCTGCTGCTCGGCTCCCGCGGCGGCACCTGGGGCAGCCCGGACGCCGCGGCGACGTACCGGCGCTGGCTGGAGCGGCGGATCGGCATCGCCTATCCCGCCTGGCGCGGGGTCGAGACCACGCATTTCTGGTCCGGCCTGGTCTGCCTGTCGGCCAATCTGACGCCGATGCTGGGGCAGGTGCCGGACGATCCCGGCGTCTGGTACGCCCTGGCCTATCACGGCAATGGTGTCGCCAGCGCGGGCTGGGCCGGCCGCGCCGTCGCCCATGCCATGACCGGCAGCCCGGTGCCGGGCGTCGGCATCCCGGCGCTGATGACGACGCCGCCGACCCGCTTCCCGCTGGGCGCCCATCGCCGCTGGCTGCTGAAGGCGGCCTACCTCAAGTTCATGATCCAGGATGCCCTCTGAGAGCCTTGGCTCTGACGCCGGGACCGCCCCGCATTCTCGGCATTTGGTGATGCGGCCGGCCCGACCTTAGCCTTTCCGCGGACGGACCTGGTGGAGCGATGCCGTGAAGATCCTGACCCTGCAGAACAACGACCGCACCCCTTCGGGCCTGATCGGCGCGGCGATCGCGGAGGCGGGCGGGGTCGAGGATGTGCGGTTTCCGGAGCATGGCGACGCCGTGCCGGCCGACGCCTCCGGCCATGACGGGCTGCTGGTGCTGGGCGGCGTCCAGTTCGCTGGCGACGACGACGCCCATCCCTATCTGCCGGCCGAGCTGGCCGCGATCCGCGCCTTCGCCACGGCCGGCAAGCCGGTGCTGGGCATCTGCCTCGGCGCCCAACTGCTGGCCCGGGCGCTGGGCGGGACGGTGCGCCACCACCATACGCCGGAGGTCGGCTTCACCGCGATCGAGGCGACCGATGCGGCCGGGGCCGACCCGCTGCTGCGGGGCCTGACGCCGCTGCCGAAGCTGATGCAGGCCCATTACGACACCTTCGACCTGCCGCAGGGCGCGACGCTGCTGGCCACCAACGCCGCCTGCGCCAACCAGGCCTTCAGCGCCGGGCCGGGGCTGTACGGGCTGCAATTCCATCTCGAGGTCTCGGCGGACATCGTCGAGGGCTGGGTCGACATGTTCTCGGAACGGACGCGCGAGCAGTTCCCCGGCTTCTTCGCCACCTATCGCGACCAGTTGGCGAACGACCTGCCCGGCGCCGCGGTCTTCGCCCGCCAGGTCGGGCTGCGCTGGATGGAGATGGTGCGCGCGCAGACTAAGAATCGGCGGGCGGCCTGAGGGCGGGGAGGGCGGCGATGACCTTCGACGATGTCTGTGCCCTTGCCCTGGCCTGGCCCGGCGTCGAGCGCGGCACCTCCTACGGCACGCCGGCGCTGAAGGTGAAGGGCAAGATGCTGACCCGGCTGCGCGAGGACGGTGAGACCCTGGTGGTGCCGGGTGTCGGCCCCGACGAGCGCGAGATGCTGATCGAGGCCGAGCCCGAGGTGTTCCGCGTCACCCCGCATTACCGCGACTGGCCGATCGTGCTGATGCGGCTGCCCAAGGCCGATCCCCGCGCCGTCGAGACCCTGCTGCTCCGGCGCTGGCGCGAGGTGGCGCCGAAGCGGCTGGCCAAGGAGTTCGACGCGGCGAAGGGCTGATCCAGGAATCTCCGGCCCGGTCTCCTCAATGCCATTGCCGGGCTTGACCCGGCAATCCAGGGGCCGCCAAGAGCGGTTCCTGGACACCCTGGATCCTCGGGTCAAGCCCGAGGATGACAATAAGAAGGGGGGCTGATCAGCCCCGCCCCGGCAGCATCCGGCGCAGCACGCCGTCGCGCAACGCGTAGTGGTGGACCAGCGCGGCCGCCGCGTGCAGCCCCGCCAGCACGATGATGATCCAGGCCACGGTGTTGTGCAGGTCACCGATCGTCCCCGCCAGGTCATGGTCCGGTGCGAAGGCGGCCGGCACGTCGAACAGGCCGAAGAACTGGAACGGCTCGCCCTGGGCCCAACGGAACAGGAAGCCCAGCACCACCTGTGCCGCCAGCAGGAGGTACAGCGCGTGATGCGCCGCCTTGGCCGCCAGGTGCTGCAGCCCGCCCGTCGCCGGCGGCAGGCGGCGGCCCTGGGTGCCCCGCCACAGCAGCCGCGCGATCAGCACCACCGTCAGCAGCAGGCCGCAGGAGATGTGCAGCGCCTGCGCGCCCTTGCGCACCGGCGTGCCGCGCGGCAGGAAGCCCCAGATCTCGGCCAGGGCGAACAGCAGGATGACGAACAGCGCCGTCAGCCAGTGCAGGAGGATGGTCGTGCGGTCGTACCGGCCCGCGGGCTGGTCGATCGGGCCCGCGGACGCGGCGGCCTGGTGAATCGTCATCGGGATGCTCGTGGATGGATTGGTGGTGGGGCCGCAGGAGGACCCATGCCTGTTCGCTCCCACGAACAGCCGGGATACGTCAAATCGTAAGACAATTCTCCGTGGCGCCGGCACGCCGCGTCACAGCCGCGCCATCAGCATGGCGAAGCGGGTCAGGCCTTCCGGCCAAGGGCCGTGGCCGCTGGCATGATCCAGTCCCCCGGCATCGCCGGCATCGATGAACTCGCTGCCCCAGGCGGCCGCCAGGTCGTCGGCGACGGCCTGGGCGCAGCGTGGGTCGCTGGCGCTGGCGACCAGCAGGGACGGGAAGGGCAGCGGGTCGCGCGGCACATCCTCAT
>NZ_JANX01000448.1 GCF_000767795.1 Inquilinus limosus MP06
ACGAGGGGCGGCCGAGCCGCTGCCGCAGCAGGAAGGGCGCATGCCAGGCCGCCGCCTCCGGCGCCAGCGTGCCGACACTGACGTCGACGCCCGCGGCCTGCAGCCGCGCCAGGCCGGCGCCGTCGACCAGCGGAAACGGATCGCGCAGCGCCACCACGCAGCGCGCGAGCCCGAGCGAGGCCAGAAGATCGGCGCAGGGCGGCTGGCGGCCATGATGGCTGCAGGGCTCGAGCGTCACATAGGCCGTGGCGCCCCGGAACACCGACCGGTCGGGCACGGCCTCGACCGCGACGCGCTCGGCATGGCGCTCGCCGATCCGCTCGGTGGCGCCGCGCGACACCACGCGGCCGTCGCGGACGATGACGCAGCCGACCACGGGGTTCGGGTCCGACAGCCCGTTATGGGCCATCGCCGTCCGCAGCGTCTCCAGCATCCAGGCTTCGTCGTCGCCCGCCACCCGCGTCGGCGGCGCGGCGGCGCGCAGCGGCTCCGGCAGCGTGTCGCGAAGGATGCCGCCGAAGCCGAAGCCCGGCTGCAGCGAAAACCTGGCCGCCAGGGTCAAGGCTTGCCCAGGCGGCGCAGGCCGCCGACCGCCCGCGGCAGCGCGTCGATCTGGTCGGACATCTCTGCCAGATCAATGCGGTGCGCGTGCTTCCTGACCTTGGCTTCGAGATACTGGATGTTGTGCTCGGTGACGAAGATGCCGGTCGGCACGATCTCGGCGATCTCGATTCCGGCGGCCTCGAGCTGCTTCGCCTTGTCGGGGTTGTTGGTCAGCAGCCGGATCCGCTTGACCCCGAGTGCCAGCAGCATCAGAGCTGCCGGGGTGTAGTCCCGCATGTCGTGGGGGAAGTTCAGCCGCTCATTGGCCTCGAAGGTGTCGAGCCCCTGGTCCTGCAGCACATAGGCGTCGAGCTTGGCGTAGAGGCCGATGCCGCGCCCTTCCTGCCGCAGGTAGAGGACGAAACCGCCTTCCTTGCCAATGCGATGCAGGGCGTCGTTCAGCTGCGGGCCGCAGTCGCAGCGCTGCGAGCCGAAGACGTCGCCGGTCAGGCATTCCGAATGCACCCGCACCAGCGGCACGTCGCGGCCCTGTGGGCCGAGGGCGATGGCGAAATGCTCGCCGCCGTCGCTGAAGCCGCTGAAGGTGTGGAACACCCCCTTCCCCGCCCCGTCCAGGATCGGGATGGTGACGGTGGTGCGGATCTGAACCCCTGGATCGGGCGGTGCCTGCATCGAATACCTCGACGGCCGCGCCGCGACCGACCTCGTGAAACCGTGCGGCACAATATCGGTGGCCGATCGCGATATTCCCAGCCCCGCGAACGGAGATCGGCTATGCGGCAGGCTACGTCTGCAACGCCCGGATCTCGTTCACCGCCGCGATCCGGGTCCCGTCCCAGTGATAGGACAGGTGCCGCTCCTGGATCACCGGGGTCAGCACGCTGCGCGGCCGGAACACGGCGGCGCACTGCCCGCCGGGGTGGCGGACGCTGTCATAGGCGATGCCGGACGAGCCCTCGCCATGCAGCTGCCGCCCCAGCGCCTGGCCGGCGGAGTAATCCACCGGGTCGTAGACGCCCGGCAGCTCGGCGCCGAGCTCGCGGATGTCGTGCAGGTCGCCGGACAGGCTGTTGATCAGCACCCGCATGTCGATGGTGGTCGCCGGCGTCGCCGTCGCCGCGAAGAACCGGGCGCGGTGGTAGCTGGTCTCCGCCACCGCCGTGTCAAGCGCCGCCGCGCCGTAATAGGCGCCGTAGGTGCCGTCGGTGAAGCGGCTGCCGTCCGGGTGCAGATGGGTGAAGGGCGCCATGATGAAGCTGGTGCCCGGCCCGCTCATCCGCTCCTCCAGCGGCACCAGCGAGATCTGGCCGACCTGGTCGCGCAGCCGGTCGTTGGTGCGGGATTCGAGATCGATCAGCAGCTCCCAATCCTCGGGCGGCGCCACCCGCTCGAACAGGTCGATCGGCGGGTAGCGGCTGGGAATGATGCGCCAGCACTCGGGCCATTCGACCCGGCGCAGCGGAATGGTCGCACCGCCTAGCCCCAACCGCCGCGCTCCGCATCCAGGTAGCGACGCACGACGAACAGGTCGGCGACATTGCCGGAGAGCATGCGGTCGAGCGCCGAGCGCCCGCCGAAGGGCGAGGCGGTGTTCGGGCGCCGCACCCAGCCATCGGCCAGCTTGGCGTCCTTGAACAGGATCTGCAACGCCCGGTAGATGCCGAGGATGTAGGAGATCCGCTCCATCGTGTCGGCCGAGGGGTGGCCGGTCGCGCCGGCCTTCCAGCGATAGAAGGTGGCCTTGGATGGGCGCCCGAGCAGCACGCGCTTCTCCTCGTCCTTCAGCCCCCAGGCCTCGGCGATGTTGAAGAAGGCATTCAGCCCGGCCCGGGCCATCCGCCCTTCGGCACCGCGCGGCGCCACCGCCGCTTCCCGCGCCATCATCGAACCGCTCCTCTCTTCCCACTCACATGAGCGTCACTCATATGAGATTATTGATCTCGTTTGAGACAAATATAGCGAGAGATCCGATTGATGACAAGCCCCGCGCCCCATCAACACAGCACCCCCACTTCGCGTTGCATCGCTGTTGACGCCGCCCGCCGGGCGTGGCTCACTCGCCACATGAGCGCGATCCGTTCGATCACTACCGCGACCACCAAAACGATTACCGCCACAGGCGGGTCGTGCGGAGGTCGTGTGCGCTGATCGGACAGCGCCTCTGATCCCCAAAGGGCCCCGCCGGCGACGGACGGGGCCCTTGGTCTTTCTGGGCTCTCCCTGCGCCGGTCCAACGCAACGGAGACTTCCATGGACGACATCGACCACCGCATCCTCGGCAACCGCCTCGACCTGTTCCACCAGCAGGAGGACGGCCCCGGCATGGTCTTCTGGCATCCGCGCGGCTGGGCGCTGTACCGCGTGGTCGAGGATCACGTCCGAAGGCGGATGGCGCGGGCCGGCTACCGCGAGGTGCGGACACCGCAGCTGCTGGCCCGCGGCCTGTGGAACCGCAGCGGCCACTGGCAGAAATTCGGCGCCCAGATGTTCGCGGTGGCGGATGAAGGCCGGATCATGGCGCTGAAGCCGATGAGCTGCCCCGGCCACATCCAGATCTTCAACAAGCGCGTGCGGTCCTATCGCGAGCTGCCGATCCGCTATTTCGAGTTCGGCGCCGTGCATCGCAACGAGCCGTCCGGCGCGCTGCAGGGGCTGATGCGGGCCCGCGGCTTCGTCCAGGACGACGCCCATGTGTTCTGCCACGCGGACCAGGTCGAGGCCGAGGTGGCGCGGTTCTGCGGCCTGCTGCGCCGGATCTACGCCGATTTCGGCTTCGATGAGTTCGACGTCGCCTTCGCCACACGGCCGCCGCAGCGGGCGGGATCGGACGAGGTCTGGGACCGGGCCGAGGCGGCGCTGGCCGGCGCGGCCCGGCAGGCCGGGCTGAACTGCGAGACCCTGCCCGGCGAAGGCGCCTTCTACGGGCCGAAGCTGGAATTCCATCTGCGCGACAGCCGCGGCCGGCGCTGGCAATGCGGCGTCATCCAGCTCGACCTGGTGATGCCCGAGCGGCTCGGCGCGGCCTATGTCGACGAGCGCAGCAATGCCGTCGCGCCGGTGATGCTGCACCACGCCGTGCTGGGCAGCCTGGAACGCTTCATCGGCGTCCTGCTCGAGCATCACGAAGGCCGGCTGCCGCTGTGGCTGGCGCCGGAGCAGCTGGTGGTGGCCTCGATCGGCGCCGACGACGTCGTCCCGGCCTGCCGGGTGGCCGAGGCCTTCGAGGCGGCGGGGCTGCGCGTCGCCCTCGACGCTCGGCCGGAACGGCTGTCGCGCAAGATCATCGACGCCCATGCCGACGGCGTGCCGGTGCTGGCCGCGATCGGTGGGCGCGAGGCGCGGGACGGCACCGTGGCGCTGCGCTATCGCGACGGCCGGCAGGAATCCCTGCCCCTGGCCGCGGCGATCGAGCGGCTGAGCGCCGAGGCGCAATCTCCGGCGGAGCCCCCGGCCCTGGCCGCCTGACCGGCGAACGACCTGTCCGACCGCGACCCTTCATCGCGGCTGGCCTTCATGGCCGGCCGCGCTATCCTGCCGGCGGACCCGATCGAGACGGCAGAGATGGCACGACGACTTGCGCAGGCGCTGATGTTTCCGGTCATCGCGGCGCTCGTCCTGCCGCTGTCGACAGCTGCGAGCCGGGCCGCCGGCACGGATGTCGAGGCGACGCTGCCGGTCAACGGCATCTCCCGCAGCTACACCCTGCACCTGCCGCCGGCGGCGCAGGGAGGCGGGCCGCTGCCGCTGGTGGTGGTGCTGCATGGCGGCGGCGCCAATGCGGCCAGCGCGATCGCCCTGACCGGCTTCGACGACGAGGCCGATGCCGAAGGCTTCATCGTCGCCTACCCGAACGGCACGGGTCGCGCGAAGCCGACCGCGGAGACCGCCGACCAGTTCAGCTGGAATGCTGGCGACTGCTGCGGCTCGGCCATGCGGCAGGACGCCGACGATATCGGCTTCGTCCGGGCCATGGTGTCGGCGATCGAGCAGCAGCGCGCGGTCGACCGCCCCCGCGTCTATGCCGCAGGCTTCTCCGCCGGCGGCATGATGGCCTATCGCCTGGCCTGCGAGGCCGACGACATCTTCGCCGGCGTCGCCGTGGTCTCGGGCGCGATCCTGGTGCCGTCCTGCACCCCGACCCGCCCGGTCTCGGTGATCCACATCCACGGCACCGATGACAGCGCCGTGCCGTTCGACGGCACGGCGGAGCGAGAGAGCTACGCCCGCGCCAAGTTCCCGCCGGTGCGGGACTCCGTGGCCTTCTGGGCCGCCTATGACGGCTGCCAGAGCGAGCCGGTGCAGCGCGCGACGGTCCTCGGCATCAAGGTCGAAGACTATCCCGACTGCCGGTCCGGGACCGCGGTGCGGTTCGACGTGGTCGAGGGCGGCTACCACGCCTGGCCGGACGGCCACATGACCCCGGGCTTCGCCGCCACGCCGCATATCTGGCACTTCTTCGCCGACCATCCGCGGCTGTAGCGAGCGTCAGTCCGGTAGGCCCAGCTCCCGGCGCACCCCGGCGGCCGTTTCCGTACCGGCCGGCAGAGCCCTGTCCTCCAGCCGCCCCACGGCGCGGATCGACAGGGCGTTAGTCAGCAGCAGCGCTTCCGCCCGCTGCAGATCCGCGACGGCGATCGGCCGCTCGGCCGCCTCCAGCCGCGCCAGCACCGCGGCCCGCATGATGCCCGGCAGCGCCCCCTCCCCCACCGCCGGCGTCGCCCAGGCGCCGTCGATCGGCGAACAGGTTGGCGATGGTGGTCTCCGCCACCCGGCCCGCGGTATTCAGCAGCACCGCGTCGTCGGCGCCGCGCTCCGCCGCCTCGCGCCGGGCCAGAACGGCGTCGAGATAGTTCTAGCGACTT
>NZ_JANX01000449.1 GCF_000767795.1 Inquilinus limosus MP06
GGCAGCAGCACCTCGCCGCCGGCCTCCGCCGGGCGGCAGGCCTTGAAATAGTCGATATAGCGCGTGGTCTCGGCCGCCAGCTCCTCGGCCGAGCCGAACTGGCCGGGCGCCATGTAGATCGACAGCATGCCGTTGCAGAAGCGGCGCGGCCCCGGCCCGGCGCAGCCCGACCCGGTCAGGGCGCCGGCCACCAGCTCGCAGATCAGGGCCAGGCCCGACCCCTTGTGCTCGCCGAAGGCGCGGATGGCGCCGAGCCCGTTCTGGGCGTTGCGGGCGCTGCCGGGCACGGCCGGGCCGTAGAGGGTGTCGGGGTTTTGGCTCAGCGTGCCGTCGGGCTCGATCAGCGCGCCCTCGGGCAGGGGCTTGCCGCCATTGGCCGCCACCAGCACCTTGCCCTCGGCCACCAGCGAGGTGGCGAAGTCCAGGATCACCGGCGCCCGGCCGGGCACCAGGAAGCCGGCGGCGAAGGGGGCGGTGGAGAAGCGCCGCTCGACCCCGCCGAAGGGGGCCACCAGCTCGCTGCCCGCGACATTGACGAAGTGCAGCGAGCACAGCCCGGACTCGGCCGCCATCTCCGCCCATTCGCCGATGCGGCCGAGATGGCCGGCATGGCGCAGCCCAACCACCGCGATGCCGCCCTTGAGCGCCTTGTCGATGCCGATCCGCACCGCCTGCGGCCCCACCGTCTGGCCGAAGCCGTAGCCGCCATCGACCAGGGCGAAGGCCGGGGTGTCGGTGACCACCTCGGCGGTCACGTCGCGCCGCACCTCGTCCTTGGCCAGCATGCCGACATAGCGCGGCACGCGGATGACGCCGTGGCTGTCATGCCCGGTCAGGTTGGCGGCGACCAGGTATCGGGCGATGCGCCCGCTCTCGGCGGCGCTGCAGCCCTGGGCGGCGAAGATGTCCCCGACCAGCGCGGTCAGGGTGTCGTGGCGGATCAGCATCGAGGGTCCCATCGGTTCATTTCAGGCCGGTCGTCGCGATCCCCTCGATCAGCCGGCGCTGAAAGACGAAGAACAGGACGAACAGGGGGACCAGCGACAGCAGCGACATCGCCAGCATCGGGCCCCAGGCCGAGACGCCGGTCGAGGCCATGAACAGCCGCAGCCCCTGCGGCACGGTATAGGAGGCCATGTCGGTCAGATAGACCAGGGGCGTCAGGAAATCCTCATAGGTCCAGATGAAGGAGAAGACGGCGGTGGTGACCAGGGCGGGGGTCAGGAGAGGGAGGATGATCGAGCGGTAGATCCGGAACGGCCCGGCGCCGTCCATCATCGCCGCCTCGTCCAGCTCGCGCGGGATGCCGCGGATGAACTGCACCATCAGGAAGACGAAGAAGGCATCCGCGGCCAGGAACTTCGGCACCACCAGCGGCAGGATCGTGTTCACCCAGCCCAGGTTGTGGAACAGGATGTATTGCGGGATCAGCGTCGCGTGCAGCGGCAGCATGATGGTGGCCAGCATCAGCCCGAACAGGGTGCGCTTGAACCGGAAGTTCAGCCGGGCGAAGGCATAGGCCACCAGGCTGCAGGCCATGACGTTGCCGATCACCGCCAGGGCCGAGATCAGGAAGGAGTTGCCGAAGAACACGCTGAAGGGCAGGGCGGCGCCGCGCCAGCCATCGGCGTAGTTCTGCAGCCGCAGCTTGGCCGGCCACAGGCCGGGGTCGGAGAAGATCAGCGTCGACGGCTTGACCGAGCTGCTGGCCAGCCACAGCAGCGGATAGATCATCACCACGGCGCCGGCGATCAGCGCCAGGTGGACCAGGATCCGCTTCGGCCGGACATCGGCCATCCAGAACGGCAAGCCTTGCGACCCCGCGCGCATCCGCGCCTCGTCCCGCACCGGCGCCGCCGTCATCGCTCGTCCCCGTAATGCACCCAGAAGCGGGCCGACAGGAAGGCCACGGCGGTGGCGGTGGCGATGATCCCGACCAGGATCCAGGCCATGGCCGAGGCATAGCCCATCTGGAAGTTGGTGAAGCCCTGCTCGTAGAGATACAGGGTGTAGAACAGCGTCGAATCCGCCGGCCCGCCGGTGCCGTTGCTGATGATGAAGGACGGGGTGAAGGCCTGGAACGCGCCGATCATCTGCATCACGAAGTTGAAGAAGATGATCGGGGTGAGGAGGGGCAGGGTGATGCGGAAGAACTTGGTCACCGGCCCGGCGCCGTCGACCGAGGCGGCGTCGTACAGGTCCTGCGGGATCTGCTTGAGGCCGGCCAGGAAGATGATCATCGGCGACCCGAACTGCCACACCGCCAGGCTGACCAGGGTGTAGAGGGCGGTGTCCGGGTTCGAGATCCAGCTCGGCCCGTCGATGTCGAACCACAGCAGGATGTGGTTGATCAGCCCGTCATAGCTGAAGATCTGCCGCCACATGATGGCGACGGCGACGCTGCCGCCCAGCAGCGAGGGCAGGTAGTACAGGCCGCGATAGAGGCCGAGGAACCGGATGCCGCGGTTCAGCATCACCGCCACGGCCAGGGCGAAGGCCAGCTTCAGCGGCACCGACAGGAAGACGTAGTGGAAGGTGACCTTGACCGCCTGGAGGTAGCGCGGGTCCTCGAACAGCAGCCGTTCGTAATTGTGCAGCCCGGCCCAGATGGGCGGGTTGAACAGGTCGTAGCTGGTGAAGGACAGGTAGAGGGACGCCAGGATCGGCCCCAGCGTCAGGCAAAGGGCGCCGACGATCCACGGCGCCAGGAACAGGTAGGCGGCGCCGTTCTGCTCCGCCGTGCTGCCGACGCCCCGTGGGCTGGCGCCGCGCCGCTTCACAGCCGGGCCTTGGCTTCGCCGATGAACTGGTCGGCGGCCTCCTGCGGCTTCAGCTTGCCGAAGGCTACCGCCTCATTGGCCCGGCGCAGCATGCCGGACATGCCGGTGATGCCGGGATAGCGCGGCGGCGCCGGGTCCTGCTGCAGCAGGTCGATATAGGCGATGATCTTGCGGTCGGCGTCGGTGCCCTCATTCGCCAGCGCCGTCCGGCCGGCCTTCGACGCCGGCACCATGCCGCTGCCGCGGTAGTACAGCGCGATCCCCGCCGGCTCGAAATGCATGAAGCGGATGATGTCGACCATCCGGTCCTTGTGCGGCGATTTGGTCCACAGCCCGGTGGAGTTGCCGGCATAGGTGTAGTGGTGCTGCTTGAGCGTGCCGCCCTGGAAGCCGTTCGGCATCATGTGCAGCACCAGGTCGTCCTCGGTCAGCGCCTGGAGGCCGACGAAGCTGTCGGTCAGCGACGCGAACATCGCCGCGCGGCCGCTGATCAGGCCGGTCAGCGCCGGGTCGTCGCCATTGGCCAGGGCCTGCACCTCGCCGGGCGGGATGCCGCCGGCGTCGCGCAGCTTCGCCCAGTAGGCGAACCATTCGGCCATGTCCTCGCGGGCGAAGCCGAACTGCCGTTCCGGCGTGAACATCGACTTGCCCCTGGCGCGCAGGAAGACGTCGCAGGGGATGTAGTTCGACCCCGCATCCTCCAGCCCCCAGAAGCGCTTGCCCTTGGCCTTGCTGATCGCGACCGCGGTCTCGGCCAGCTGTTCCCAGGTGAACATCTGGTCGGGCAGGGGCACGCCCGTCTCCTCGAACACCGCCGTCTTCACCGTGATCGCCGGGGCGATGCAGTCGTTCGGGATGGCGTAGAGCTGGCCGCCCAAGGTGCCGGCCTTGATCGCGCCGTCGACATAGTCCGACAGGTCCAGCGGCTTGGGGATGTAGCCGTTCAGCGGCGCCAGCACGCCGCGCCGGGCGTATTCGCCCAGCAGGTCGACATTGACGCTGAACATGTCGGGCGCGTTGCCGCCCGCCGCCTCGGTGGCCAGCTTGTCGGTGAAGGCGCTGAAGCTGGTGAACTCCGGCACGATCTCCACGCCCGGATGGCTGTCGGCATAGGCCTTCAGCGTCGCCAGGGTCTGCTTCAGCTGCTCCTGGCTCTCGACATAGCCGCCGAAGCGGATGCGGGCCGTGTCCTGGGCGAAGGTGCGGGGAGCGAGGCCGGCGAGGGCCGCCCCGCCGATCAGGGCCGCGCCGTGCCGCAGGGCGTCGCGCCGGCCGAATTTTTCGGAATCGGGTCTCCTGGACATGTCGGGTCCTCCCCCTGAGGCGGTGGGGCGCTTGCCGCGCCTCTCACCATGACCGGCTCAATGTACGCAAGTTGGTGCAACGTAACACCACGATCGTCCGCCGAGTCAACATGGCAATGTTTCACAGCACGGGACTGGCTTGGAGATCCGCCATTTGACATCGGCGCCGGGGCGGCGCTATTCGTGATAAAACGTTGTACCTGGCGTTTTCGCGAAACAGCAGGTTTGGGGGATCGTGGCGAGCATTCTCGACGTGGCGCGGGCGGCGGGCGTCTCGGCCAGCACGGTGTCGAACGTGCTGAACGGCCGGCACGGGCGCATGCAGGCCGAGACCAGGGCCCGGGTGCTGCAGGCGATCGAAGAGCTCGGCTACACCCCGAACGCGCTGGCCCGGCAGTTCAAATCCGGCCGCAACCGCACCATCGGGCTGATCGTGCCGTCGGTCGCCAACCCGTTCTGGGGCGCGCTGGCCCACAAGGTCGAGCGTGCGGCCACCGCGCTGGGCTACAAGGTCTTGATCTGCAACGCCGAGCGCGACCCGCAGCAGGAGGCGCGCTATGCCGAGACGCTGCTGTCCTCCGGCGTGCGCGGGGTGATCTTCAGCTCATCGCCGCTGACCTTCGACCACATCGCCCATCTCGTCCGCCGCGGCCTGGTGGTCGCCGCCTTCGACCGCAGGGGCCAGGGGGCGGAGGCGGTGGTGGCCTGCAGCGTCAGCGTCGACAACGAGCTCGGCGCCAGGCTGGCGGGGCAGCACCTGGTCGGGCTCGGCCACCGCCGCATCGCCTTCCTGTCCGGGCCGATCAGGACCTCCAGCCGCGCCGGCCGCCTCGACGGGCTGAAGGCGGCGATGGCCAGGGCGGGGCTGGCGCTGGATCCCGCCCTGGTCTGGCAGGGCGCGGGCATCGGCGGCTACGGCGACACCGAGGGGCCGGAGCTCGGCCGCATCGGCATCCGCGAGCTGCTCAGCCGCGACGACCCGCCGACCGCGGTGGTCACGGTGAACGACATGTACGCGATGGGCGCCTATGCCGGCGCCCGCGACCTCGGCGCCTCGATCCCGCGCGATGTGTCGATTGTCGGCTTCGACGATGTCGACCTCGCCGCCGTGGTGCATCCGGCGCTGACCACCGTGCGCCAGCCGCTGGCGGTGATGGCCGAGGCCTCGGTCGGCGCGCTGATCCGGGTGCTCGAGGGCACCGATGCGGGGCAGGAGGCGCATGTCAGCGCCATGCCCCAGCTGATCGTGCGGGCCTCGACGGCGCCGCCCAAGCAAGGGAGCTGATCATGGCGGGTGTGGTTTCCGGCCGGGCGATCCTGGTCGCCGGCGCC
>NZ_JANX01000450.1 GCF_000767795.1 Inquilinus limosus MP06
ACGGACGGCACGGTCACCGTCTTCACCGGCAAGGCCGAGCTGGGCCAGGGCATCGCCACCGCGCTGCGCCAGGTCGCGGCCGAGGAGCTTGGCCTGGCCTTCGAGGGGCTGACGATCGTCACCGCCGATACCGGCCGCACCGCCCAATGAGGGCTACACCGCCGGCAGCCATTCGATGCAGGACAGCGGCACCGCCATCCGCCATGCCGCGGCCCAGGTGCGCGCGATCCTGCTGGCCGAGGCGGCGCGCCAGATGGGCACGCCGGCCGGGCAGTTGCGGACTCGACGCGCGGCGTCGTGCTGGCGCCGGACGGCAACCGCCGCTCCTTCGGCGCGCTCGCGGCCGGCCTGTCGCTGCATGTCGAGGCCAGGCCGGAGTCGCCGCTGACCGACCCGGCCGCGTTCCGCGTCATGGGCCAGCCGGTGCCGCGCATCGACATCCCGGGCAAGGTGACGGGCGGCGAGGCCTATGTGCAGGACATGCGCCTGCCCGGCATGCTGCACGCCCGGATCGTGCGGCCGCCCAGCCCCGGCGCCCGGCTGGCGGCGCTGGACAGCGGCGCGGCCGAGGCCCTGCCCGGCGTGGTCAAGGTGATCCGCGACGGCGACTTCCTGGCCGTGGCGGCGGAGCAGGAGTACCAGGCGATCAAGGCGATGCGGGTCCTGGCCGCCGCGGCGCAGTGGCAGGAGGATGCGGCGCTGCCCGACCAGGCCCGGCTGCCGGAGGCGCTGCTGGCCCTGCCGGCCCGGGACTTCGCCATCCTCGACAGGCATGACGCGCCGCCGCCTGCCGGCGGCAGGACCGTCGAGGCCCGCTACACCAGGCCCTATCTGATGCACGGTTCGATCGGCCCGTCCTGCGCCGTGGCGCAGCAGGACAAGGACGGGCTGCTGACGGTGTGGACCCACACCCAGGGCGTCTATCCCGACCGCAAGGCGATCGCCGAGATGCTGGGCCGGCCGGTCGAGACGGTGCGCTGCATCCATGTCCCCGGCTCCGGCTGCTACGGCCACAACGCCGCCGACGACGCCGCGGCCGACGCCGCCCTGCTGGCGGTGGCCCTGCCCGGCCGACCGGTGCGGGTGCAGTGGATGCGCGAGCAGGAGCATGCCTGGGAGCCCTACGGCCCGGCGATGGTGACGCAGGCCCGCGCCACGCTGGACGACACCGGCCGCATCGCCGACTGGGATTACGGGGTGTGGAGCAACACCCATTCGATGCGCCCCGGCCCGGCCGGCAGCCTGCTGGCCGCCCGGCACCTGGCCAAGCCCTTCCCCGTGCCGGCGCCGAAGCCCTTGCCCCAGCCGGAGGGCGGTGGCGACCGCAACGCCATCCCGCTCTACACCCTGGCCAGCGCCCGGGTGGTGCACCACTTCCTGCCGGACATGCCGCTGCGCATCTCCGCCCTGCGGTCGCTCGGCGCGCAGATGAACGTGTTCTCGATCGAGAGCTTCATGGACGAGCTGGCGCTGGCCGCCGGCGCCGACCCGGTCGAGTTCCGGCTGAAGCATCTGGACGACCCGCGCGCCCGCGATGTCGTCACCGCCGCCGCCGAGGCTTTCGGCTGGAGCCGGGGGAAGCCGGTGGCGCCGGGGCATGGCCGCGGCTTCGCCTTCGCCCGCTACAAGAACCTGGCCGCCTATTGCGCCGTGGCGCTGGAGGTGGCGGTCGAGCGCGAGACCGGGACGGTCCGCGTGCCGCGCGCCGTCGCCGCGGTCGACACCGGCCAGGTGGTCAACCCGGACGGGGTGCGCAACCAGATCGAAGGCGCCCTGCTGCAGTCGATGAGCTGGACGCTGTATGAGAGCGTCGGCTTCGACCGGGGGCGGATCACCTCGGTCGACTGGTCGACCTACCCGATCCTGCGGTTCGACGCGGTGCCGGACAGCATCGAGGTCCATATCGTCGACCGGCCCGGCGCGCCCTTCCTGGGCTGCGGCGAAACCGGCCAGGGCCCGGCCAGCGCCGCGCTGGGCAACGGCATCGCCGACGCCATCGGCCACCGGCTGCGCGACCTGCCGCTGACCGCCGCCAGGGTGAAGGCCGCCATCGGGTGTGAGGCTTCCATGCCACACCCCGTCCCTTTGCCGCCGTAAGCTGGGAACGGCCACACGCTCCGCATTGTTTCCGTGTCTGAGGTAAACAGGTACGGAGAACGGAATGCTGAAGCCAGCCATGATCATTGTCGTCGCGGCGCTGGCGCTCGCGGCATGCGGCCGCGACCCAGGCACCCGGGCGCTTTCGGGCGGCGCCCTCGGCGCTGGCCTCGGGGCCGGCACGGCGGCGATCACCGGCGGTAATGTCGGCACCGGCGCGATTATCGGCGGTGTCGGCGGCGCGGCCGTCGGCGGCCTGACGAACTGCCACGCCGTCGGGCGCTGCTGATCCTGCAGCGGACGTGACGAAACAGCCCCGCCCCCCAAAGGGCGGGGCTGTTTTGTTGCGAAGTTTCTATTCCGGCTGGAAGTCCAGCGCCACGCCGTTGATGCAATAGCGCAGCCCGCTGGGCGGCGGCCCGTCCTCGAACACATGGCCGAGATGGCTGCCACAGGTGGCGCAATGCACCTCCACGCGGGTCATGCCCCAGCTGCGGTCGACCGTGGTCTCGACCGACTCCGGCACCGGGTCGTTGAAGCTGGGCCAGCCGGTGCCGCTCTCGAACTTCAGCGTCGATTCGAACAGCTTGCTGCCGCAGCCGGCGCAGCAGAAGGCGCCCTGCCGGTGCTCGTGCAGCAGGGCGCAGCTTCCCGGCCGCTCGGTGCCGTGCTGCCGCATCACCTGATACTGCTCGGGCGTCAGGATCTGGCGCCACTCGGCCTCGGTGCGGGTCACGGGATAGGGTTCGGGCATCATCGATCTCCTGGGCCGGCCCCGGGGGAGGCGGCGGCGTCCCGACCCTGATATAGGGTGGCGATGGCGCAGGTGCATAGGGAGGACGATGTGGACAGGCAGGATTTCGCCGGGCGGCGGGTGCTGGTGACCGGCGCGGGCAAGGGCATCGGCCGCGCGACGGCCGTGATGCTGCACCGGCGCGGCGCCGAAGTGATCGCCGCCACCCGCAGCCCCGAGGACCTGGCGAGCCTGGAGCAGGAGATCGCTTGCCGCAGCATCGCGGTCGACCTGGCCGATGCCGAGGCGACGCGCCGGGCGGCCGAGGAGGCGCTGCCGGTCGACGCGCTGGTCAATTGCGCCGGCACCACCACGCTGGAATCCTTCCTCGACACCTCGGTCGAGAATTTCGACCAGATCATGGCGGTGAACGCCCGGGCGCCGATGATCGCGGCCCAGGTGGTGGCGCGCGACCTGATCCGCCGCGGCCGGAAGGGCACCATCGTCAACGTGTCGAGCGTGTCCTCGATGATCGGCCTGACGGACCACACCGCCTATTGCGCGTCGAAGGGCGCCTTGGACGAGATCACCCGGGTGATGGCGGTGGAGCTGGGGCCGCACGGCATCCGCACCAACAGCGTCAATCCGGTGGTGACGCTGACGCCGATGGCGGTGAAGGCGTGGAGCGACCCGGCCAAGTCCGGCCCGATGCTGGGCCGCATCCCGCTGGGCCGCTTCGCCCAGCCGGAGGAGGTGGCCGAGGTGATCCTGTACCTGCTGGGCGACGGCTCGGCGATGATGAACGGCGCCATCGTGCCGGTCGATGGCGGCTTCCTGGCGACCTGAGACCAACGCGTTCTTGATCAGATGCCAGAAAAGAACCGTCATTGCGAGGAGGCGAAGCCGACGAAGCAATCCATCGTCCCGCACGAGCTGCGCCATGGATTGCTTCGCTGCGCTCGCAATGACGATCTTTTCCTAGGTTCTCCGTATGAGACCGTCTGCAAATGCTGCCGGCGAGGCTACGTCACGGCGCCTCGCGGCACACCGCCTCGACATTGTGGCCGTCGGGGTCGAGCAGGAAGGCGCCGTAATAGTCAGGGTGGTAGTGCGGCCGCAGCCCGGGGGCGCCGTTGTCGCGGCCGCCCGCTTCCAGCCCGGCCGCATGGAAGCGGTCGACCGTCGGCCGGTCCGGCGCCGCGAAGGCGACATGGGTGCCGGTGACGGCGCCGTCATGCAGGCCGATCCAGAAGAACGCCCGGCGGCCGGCGCCGTAGCCGGCGAAGGTCTCGCCGTCGGCATAGAGCCGGGTGATGCCGAGCGGCGCCAGCAGCGCGTCGTAGAAGGCCTTCGACCGCTCGAAGTCGCCGACCCGGATGGTGACGTGGTCCAGCATAAGCGCCTCCCCTGCTCGGCCCCATCATCGCCGATCGCGGGAGCGGCGGGTAGCCGGCCGATACCGACAAGATCGCAATCAGGCTCCATCTAAAAGAACCGTCATTGCGAGGAGGCGAAGCCGACGAAGCAATCCATGCCTCCGCTCTTGCGGCCCGATGGATTGCTTCGCTGCGCTCGCAATGACGATCTTTTGATCGGCTCGTTGGTGGTATCGGGTGGTGAAGCCGCTACAGCCCCCAGAGGCCCGGCTCGAAGCGCCACGTGGAGATCCCCAGGCCCGCGGCCGGGACAGCGAGGGCCGCGGCCGCGCCTTCGAGCGGCGGCAGGTCGTGCAGCTGCCAGTCGGTGCCGGCGAGATCCGGCGGCAGCATCGGGCGGCTGGTCCGCTCGGCCGGGTCGGCGCTGACGGTGAAGCCGGTGAAGTCGAAGGAGAAGCCGCGGCCGATGCCCTTGGACAGCGCCTCCTTGCGGGTCCAGACGGCGTAGAAGGCGGCGGTCAGCGCCGGGCCGGACAGGCCCGCCAGGGCCGCCCGCTCCGCCGTCGAATAGGCGATGCCCGCGACCTCCATCGGCGGCGGGTGCGACACGGTCTCGACATCGACCCCGACCTCGGTCCCGCGGGCCAGCGCCACCAGCGCCCAGGAGCCGCTGTGCGAAAGGTTGAAGCGCAGGTCGCCCTCCGCCAATTCAGGCTTGCCCCAGGAGTTCTGGCGGAAGCGCAGCCGGTCCGCCGGCGCATCGAGCACGCGGCCGAGCAGCAGCCGCAGCGCCGCATGGGCAACGACGTAGCGGGCCCGCAGCAACTCGGTGCGGAACGCGTCGGCGCGCCGCCGCTCCTCCGCCGACAGCAAGGCGAGGCCGGGCCGCGGGTCGCGGTCGGTGCGCAGGCGCCAGACATGGACCTGGCCCGGCGGCAGGTCGGGCAAGCCCGGCGGCATGGCCCAGATGTCGGACATCGCCCCTCCTCGCTCTCTCACCCTCCCCGAGGAGCTACGACATTCACACATCGCCTCTTTTGAGTCCCCCCTCCCCTCGCGGGAGGAGGGTAGGGGGAGGGGGTTTTCTCGGCTCAAGCCGGCCCGACTGTCGCAAGCCGGCATGAACTGCAAGTTCGGTGCCCTGCCCATTCGCGCGCGGACGCGCGCAG
>NZ_JANX01000451.1 GCF_000767795.1 Inquilinus limosus MP06
CCTGCTCGGCGCGGTCGAGGAGGTCAGCGAGGCGCAGGCCCGGGCGCAGATCGAGACCAACCTGTTCGGCGCGCTGTGGGTGACCCAGGCGGCGCTGCCGGTCCTGCGGGCGCAGGGGTCCGGCCACTGTTCGAGGTTGCGGGTCGCCATAGTCATTTTCTCCTTAGGGTTGCAACACACGGCACGGGACGGGCGTCGCGGCGACGCCGCGCACCGGGCCTATACGGAGGGAAACAGCCGAAACTCAGATCAGTGGCCGTTTCGGCACGGGCGCCTCGGCCCATGCGGCGAGCGACCGCAGGGCGCGGGTGTCGTGCACCTGCAGCTTCTTGCGCGCCAGGGTGAAGACGCCGTCGCGATGCAGCCGGCGCAGCACCCGGTTGGTGTGGATCAGCGACATGCCCAGCATGTCGGCGATGTGGCTCTGGGTCAGCGGGAAGTCGAGCCTGTTGTCCCTGACCAGATCCAGCTGCCGCGCCCGCTTGTAGATGGCGAGCACGATGGTCGCCACCCGCTCCACCCCCGAGCGCTGGCCGACCGACAGCAGGTTGTCGTCGACGATGCCTTCCTCATGCGCCGTCAGCCAGGTGATGTCGTAGGCCAGGCTCGGATGGTTGCGGAACAGGTCCCACAACCGCCGCCGCGGGAAGACGCAGACCTCGACATCGATCAGGCATTCGATGCCGTAGGGCGCGCCGGTCTGCGGTGCGATGTGGAAGCCCATGAAGTCGCCCGGCATCAGGATGTTCAGGATCTGCCGCCGCCCATCCTCCAGCTCCTTGAACCGGAAGGCCCAGCCGGAGAACAGGGTGTACAGGTCGCTGTCGTCGTCGCCCTGGGACAGGATCTGGGCCCCGGCCGGGTATTTCAGGTTGCCGCGACGCATGCCGGCGATGAACTCGATCTCCTCCGCCGTGTTCGTCTTGAACAGCGGCTGGCTGCGCAGCGGGCAGGTGGCGCAGGGAATCGCAGCCATCGATCGCATCTCCTCATCAACCGGCGAGTCGCTCCGGACGGCCATGGAATTAAACCCGAAGGTCGAATCCGAGTACGTCAAATGTTTAGTGCCGCTGCGATGCGGCGCGCTTGCCGCAGCCGCGCGGGGCGGCCTTGATCGCGCCACATCTCCGGCCGACCCTGGGACTCACGGCTCCACGGACCCGGAGGACGCGATGGCCTTCGTCATTCCCGGCGCGCTGCTGCTGTTCACTGTCCTGCTGGCCGTGCTGCCCTGGCAGGTCGGCGTCATCCTGGCCGTCGCCGTGATCGGGACGCTGTTCGTCCTGACCATGCATTGGCGGCTGCAGGCGGAGCGGAGCTGGCGGAAGATCGTCTACGACACGCATCTTCGCGCCGGGGCCACGCCGGATGAGGCGAAGGCCAAGGCCGACAAGGCACGATTGGACTGGGGCCCCGTTGATTCCTGAGAGACGGGACGCTGGCATCCCGGCTTGAGGGTTGGCCCGGCCGGCGGAGCGCGGCATGGTGGCCGCCGATCACAGCGGAGACAGCATGCGACCGAAATCCCTCGCGTTTCGCCGCCACCTCGCGCGGGCCGGGCTGCTGCTGGCGATCGCCATGCCGGCCTCGGGTGTCCTGGCCCAGCAGACCCCGCCGCCCGGCCAGACCATCCCGCCGGCCGATGCCGGCGCGCCGTCCAAGGTGGTGCCGGAGACCGGGCCGGCCTTCCGCCAGGCCACGACCCTGGGCCGGCAGATCTTCGCGGTCGATGGCGCCGCCGCCCTGGCCAGCGCCACGCTGCGCCGGAACGGCATCGACCCGCAATCCGGCGGCGTCGTCGGCTGGGTGACCGAGCCGGCGGCGAACGGCATCCTGGTCCGCTTCGTCCGCCGCGGCAGCCAGGGGCCGGAGGCGGCCTATGACGTCACGGTCGATGCCGGCGGCGGAGCCCCGGTGCTGACCCGCCGCGATGGCGCGCCGCTGACGCCGGACCAGGCCGCCCAGTTCGCCGCGGCGCAGACCGCGCTGGGCCGGCTGGACCAGCCCTGCTCCAAGACCTACCGGCCGGTGGCGTTCCGCGACCCCGGGACCCGCAACTGGCGGGTCTATGCCCTGGCGACGTCGGAGGATCCCGGCGTGTTCATGGTCGGCGGCCATTTCCGCTTCCTGGTCAGCCCGGATGGCGGCCGCATCCTGTCCGGCGGCCGGCTGCCCCCGCCCTCCTGCCTGGCCGGCCAGAAGACGGCCGAGGGCCATCCGGCTGTGGCCTTCATGGTGGCCGAACCGGTCTCGAAGATCCCGACCGAGATCCATGTCTTCCTGAGCCTGCGCCAGAGCCTGCCGCTGATCGTCGTGGCGGCGGACGGCAAGCGCTGGCTGGTGGCCCACGGCACCATCGCCACGATGCAGCAGTAGGGTCCGCCCCTCACCCCGCAAACAGGACCAGGTTGCCGTCCGGGTCGCGGATGATGAAGGTGCGAGCGCCCCAGGGCTCGGTCCGCAACGCCTGATGGAACGGCGCGCCGGTGGCCTGCAGCTCCAGGAACAGCGCCTTGGGGTCGTCGACCCTTACCGTCGCCGCCAGCACGTCGGCCTCGCGCTCGCGAAAGCCGGGGGCGAAGACCGGGCCCTGGACCCACCGCAGGTTCAGCCGCGCCCGGTCGCGCGCCACCTGGGCGTAGAAGGGCGGCTCGCCATAGGCGAAGACCACCGTGAAGCCGAGCGTCCCGGCGTAGAAGTCGCAGGCCGCCCGGATATCGGCGACCAGCAGCTGCGGCTCGGCCGGGCCCAGCACCGGCCGCCCCTGCGCCCCCGGCGCGGGGCCGGGCGTGGCGTCGAGGCCCCGGATCAGGGCCTGCCAGCTGTCGAAGCCCTCGCGCCGCGCCACCAGCTCCTGCGCGTCGGCCAGGGTGAAGGGCCGGGCCAGCACCTCGGCGTCGGTCAGGTGCCCGAAGCGGGGCAGCCAGGTGCGGATCTGCTCGGCCACCGGGTGGTGCCGGTCGCGGTGCCAGCGCAGGACGGTCTTCGCCTGCTTGCGGAGATTTTCGGGATTCGGCATGGGGCGCATCCAGGGCGGTGGATCCTGCAGGCGGGCATTGCCCCTCCGGCCCCTGCCGATGCGCCCTGCTAAGCCGGAGAACGATGATGGCGAAGCGAGCGGCCTGTCAAGGCGCTCGCCCTTCCCTCATGCCGTCGCCTGCACCGCCGCGCCGCGAGCCCGCCGCGGCAGCGCCAGCGCCACCAGCCCGCCGAGCACGATGCCGAGCACGGCGAGCAGGAAGGCCAGGCGGACGCCTTCGCCCATCGCCAGGCGCAGCGCCTCGCCCTGCTGCCCGGCGAGGCCGGTATTGGCGATGGCGATCAGGATGGCCAGGCCGATGGCGTTGCCGATGTTCAGCATGGTCGAGGCCATGCCGGAGGCGACGCCCTGCTCCTCCGCCGCGACGCCGGAGGCGGAGGCGATCCACATCCCGGTCCAGACGATGCCCTGGCCGATGCCGGACACCACCAGCCCCGGCACCAGCGCGGCGTAGCCGGCGGTGGTGGCGAGGCCGATCGCGACGGTGCCGACGACGCCGAGGGCGGAGCCCAGCAGCAGCGTGCCGCGCGTGGTCAGCCTGGTCGCCAGGCGCTCGCCCAGCTGCGTGCCCGCCGCGATGGCAAGCGACGGCACGATGAAGGCCAGGCCGGTCTCGAGCGCGCTGAAGCCCATCACGGTCTGGAACAGCACGGTCAGGAAGTACGGCAGCGCACCGAAGCTGCCCATATAGATGAAGGTGATCGACATGCCCGCGACCAGGCTGCGGTTGCGGAACAGGCGCATCGGCATCAGCGGGTCCGCGCTGCGGGTCTCGATCAGCATGAATGCCGTCAGCAGCAGGGCCGAGAGCGCGGCGGCGGTGACGATCGGGGCCGAGCCCCAGCCCGCCTCTGGCCCCTGCACCAGGACATAGACCAGCAGGGTAACGCCGGCGGTGGCGGCCAGTGCGCCGGGCAGGTCGAAGCTGCGGCGGACAGGCTGCGGCGGGTCGCGCGGGATCACCGCCAGGGCCGCCAGGGCGACGATGCCGGCCAGCGGAACATTGACGAAGAACACCGCAGACCAGCCGAGGCCGTTGGTCAGCACCCCGCCGAGCAGCGAGCCGAGGGTCAGCCCGCTGGCGCCGGCGCCGCCCCAGACCGCCAGCGCCCGGTTGCGGCGCGGCCCCTCCTCGAACAGGCGGTTGACCAGCGACAGCGTGGCCGGGAACAGGATCGCCCCGCCGATGCCCTGCACGGCGCGGGCGACGATGATCACGCCGGGGCTCCAGGCCAGCCCGCCGACCAGCGAGGAGGCGGCGTAGAGGACGAGGCCGGAGACGAACATCCGGCGCTGGCCCAGCAGGTCGGCGGCGCGGCCGCCGAACAGCAGGAAGCCGCCGCAGAACACGGTGTAGGCGCTGACCACCCATTGCAGCGACTGCTCGGAGAAGCCGAGGCCGGCGCCGATCTCCGGCAGGGCCACGAACACGATGTTGAGGTCGAGGGCGAAGATCAGCTGGGCGAAGGCCAGCAGCGCCAGGCTCCAGCCGAGCGAGCGGTGCCCGGCGATCGCGGGGGAGGCGGACATGAAAGGGTCCCTTCATCGGATTCGATTCATACGACTGTACGCGGATTATCGTACTGTTGAATAGTACTAGAATTTGCGTATCATAGGCCTGATATGGTCGCCCGCTGAGGTCGATGGTTTGACTGTACGCGTATCGCTGATTATCTCTTGGGCATGATCACCCCGCAGCACCCCGACCGGCACCAGATCCGGCTCGAGAACGTCCTGGCCGCGCTGGGCCATCCGATGCGCCTCAGCGTGATCCGCGTCCTGGCGGAGGGCGGCGAGCATGCCTGCGGCACCGTGCTGAAGAACGTGTCGAAATCGACCCTGACCCATCACTGGCGGGTGCTGCGCGACAGCGGCGTGATCTGGCAGCGCCCCTCCGGCCGCGAGAACCTGCTGTCGCTGCGCCGCGACGACCTGGATGCCCGTTTTCCCGGGCTGCTCGATTCGCTGATCAACGCCGTGCAGGCTGAGCCGCCGCAGCCCGGCGGCTGACCCGGTCGCCATGCTTCGAGTCCGGCCGAAGCATCCGGCCCGGGCATCACGGCACCATCGGATGTCCCACCGCCCGATGGAGCATGCGATGACCACCGATGCCGATATCCGCCGGATCTATGAGCGCTGGCACGAGACGGTGCGCGGCCGCGACCTCGACGGGCTGGTCGCCCTCTACGCCGAGGACGCGGTGCTGGAGACGCCGCTGATCCTGGCGACGCTGCCGGAGCTCGGCACCGGCGTGTTGCAAGGGCGGGAACCGATCCGGTCCTTCTTCGCCGCCGGGCTGCGCACGCTGCAGACCGACCTCAGCCGCT
>NZ_JANX01000452.1 GCF_000767795.1 Inquilinus limosus MP06
GAGGCTCGGCGGGGACCGTGGCGGCCGAGTGCCGCTGCACCAGCCCCTTCAGGTCGGCGATGAAATCCGGGCTGGCCGCGCGGTCGCGTTCCGCCTGGCTGATCATCCGCGACAGCTCGTCCAGCACCGCCTTGGTCTGGTCCTGCTGCGGCGGCTGCCAGGTCGAGTAGCGCTGGCTGGTCTGCGCCGCGACGGGGCCTGCCGCCAGCATGGTCGTGGACAGGAGGGCGGCGGCGAGGACGGGCAGAAGGGCTCGGACGGGTTTCATCGACAGGGCTCCGCTTCCAGGTCGCGACGGCAATGCGCCGTTCTGACGTGCCGGGCGGCAAGGCTCAAGCCCTTCCGACCGGCGCCCCGGAAAAACCCTCCGGCGGCGCCCCGGTTCCGCCCCTGTGGCCATCGGGCAACTTCCCGAAAGCCCCGGAGCCCAACCCTGATGTTTCCCGAAAGAACCATGGTGACAAAGCCGGGATCCCGGCTTATATGCAGGACATGACTTCCGTTCGCGCCACCTATTTCTGGTACTTTAGCTTCCCGCCTTCGGCGGCGGAGCGAGGGTGCGCGTGATCTGAAGGATCAACCGACGACCCGAGAGCCGCCAGACCTCCTGGCGGCTTTTTTGTTGCCGCCGGCGGGGTGAACCAGGAGCCCAAGCCGTGTTGAAGACCACCGACGACCTGCGCATCCGCGAGATCAAGGAGCTGAGCACACCCGAGGAGGTGATGCAGGAGTTCCCGCGCGATGCCGTCGCCACCCGCACCGTGACCGACGCCCGCCGCGTCCTGCACGGCATCCTGCACGGGACCGACGACCGCCTGGCCGTGGTGATCGGCCCCTGCTCGATCCACGACCCGGAGGCGGCGCTCGACTATGCCCGCCGGCTGCAGCCGCTGCGCCAGCGCCTGGGCGGCGAGCTGGAGATCGTCATGCGGGTCTATTTCGAGAAGCCGCGCACCACGGTGGGCTGGAAGGGGCTGATCAACGACCCCGACCTGGACGGCAGCTTCCAGATCGACAAGGGGCTGCGGCGGGCGCGCAGCGTGCTCCTGGAGGTCAACCGGCTGGGGCTGCCGGCGGCCTGCGAGTTCCTGGACATGACCACGCCGCAATACATCGCCGACCTGGTCGGCTGGGGCGCGATCGGCGCCCGCACCACCGAGAGCCAGATCCATCGCGAGATGGCGTCCGGCCTGTCCTGCCCGGTCGGCTTCAAGAACGGCACCGACGGCAACGTCAAGATCGCGGTCGACGCCGTCTCCTCCGCCTCCCAGCCGCATCATTTCATGGCGGTGACCAAGACCGGCCGGTCGGCCATCGCCTCGACCGCCGGCAATGACGACACGCACATCATCCTGCGCGGCGGCAAGGCGCCGAACCACGACGCCGCCAGCGTCGCGACTGCCTGCGCCGAGCTGGCCAGGGCCGGGCTGCGGCCGGCGGTGATGATCGACGCCAGCCACGCCAACAGCAGCAAGAAGCCGGAGAACCAGCCGAAGGTGATCGACGACGTGGCGCGCCAGGTCGAGGCGGGCGACAGCCGCATCATCGGCGTGATGGTCGAGAGCCACCTGGTGGCCGGGCGGCAGGACCTGGTCCCCGGCACGCCGCTGGTCTACGGCCAGAGCATCACCGACGGCTGCATCGGCTGGGACGACTCGGTGGCGGTGCTGGAACGGCTGGCCGCCGCCGTCGTGGCGCGCCGGGCTGTAACACCACAGTCGTTGACGGCGACCGCCTGAGTCGGGATCATCTCTCCATGACCCGCTTCGACCGAGCTACCACCGCCGCCAAACGACGTCGTCCCATGACGACGGCGGCGCTGTGGTGCGCCGGGAGAGGCGGAGGATCCGCCGGGGCCAGCCCCGGCTGATCCACCGGATCCCGACCACCGCAACCCGCCGTCACCCCGACCGGCGGGTTTTTTCTTGCCGGTCACCGCCGTCCCCGAAGGACCAGACCATGAGCCAGCCCGATCTCCTGATCCGCCGCGCCACCGCCGACGACGCCGCCGCCGTCCGCGAGCTGACCCGCGCCGCCTATGCCAAATGGGTGCCGGTGATCGGCCGCGAGCCGACGCCGATGAAGGCCGATTACGACCAGGCGGTGCGCGAGCACCGGATCGACCTGCTGTTCGAGGGCGACGGCCTGGCCGCGCTGATCGAGATCATCGACCGCGGCGACCATCTGCTGATCGAGAACCTGGCGGTGGCGCCGGACGCCCAGCGCCGCGGCCACGGCAAGCGCCTGCTGGCCCATGCCGAGGCGCTGGCGGCCGAGCTGGGGCGGCCGCTGCTGCGCCTCTACACCAATCCGCGCTTCGCCGGGAATGTCGACCTCTACGCCCGCGCCGGCTTCGCCGTGGACCGGGAGGAGCCGTTCCTGGAAGGCACCACCGTCTATATGAGCAAGCCGGTGCCGCTGGACCGGCCTGGACTCTCCGGCTGAGGAAGGGCCCCAGCCTGAACCCCGATGAAAAATGCGGGGGACGATGAAATGCCTGTTATGGATTCAGGCTGGGACTTCTGTCTTATAGAGAATTATTTCACCGCGCAAGATAAATCCCAATGCTGGATGCAATAATACTGAACAAATTTAGAGAAATCCCGAAAAATTCAACCAATCGATTGTCGTTTCGCTTGGCCTCGCCTTGATGGAATCCAGACGAGGCCAAGCGAAATGGTCAGTCCGGCCGCGCCATATAGGCGGCGAAAGCGTCCTTGTGGTCGCGGTGCCAGCGCGACAAGGCCGGCCGGTTGCGGATGATGTCGTCCGCCGCCCAGCGGATGCGCTTCTCGTCCATCGCCCGGGTGACGTCGTTGTCGGGGCAGAGGATGTAGAAGTCGCCGCGGCCGAGGCTGTCGAGCATGAATTCGACCACCTGCTCCGCGCTCCAGGCCGCCGCCGGCTTCTCGGTGGCGCCGCGGGCGGTGATGCCGGTGAAGGTGTAGCCCGGGATCAGCAGATGGGCGGTGACGCGGCAGCCCTCGGTCTCGCGCAGCGCATGCGCCAGCCCTTCGGTCAACGCCTTCACCCCGGCCTTGGAGACGTTGTAGGCGGTGTCGCCCGGCGGGGTGGTGATGCCCTGCTTCGACCCGGTGTTGACGATCAGCCCGTCGCCGCCCTGGGCGATCATCGCCGGGGCGAAGGCCTGCACGCCGTGGATCACGCCGTACAGGTTGACGCCCAGCACCCGGCACCAGCGGTCGTAGTTCTCCCACGGCCCGCCGCCATTGCCGATACCGGCATTGTTCATCAGCACCCCGATTTCGCCGAAGGCCGACAGGGCGGCATCGCGCAGCGCCTCGACTTCATCGAACCGGGACACGTCGGTCGGCACGGCGCGGACATCCGGCGCGCCGCCGGCGGCCAGCTCCGACACCTCGCGGGCGGCGCAGTCCAGCGCCTCGCCCGGCAGGTCGGCCAGCACGATCTTGAGGCCGATCGAGGCGAAGCGCTTCGCGGCGGCCAGGCCGATGCCGCCGGCGGCGCCGGTGATGACAGCGACCCGGCCGGCCCGGATCGCGGGATGGGTGGACATGGGGAGCTCCTCAGGGATGTCGCTGGGAGGGCGATGCCGGTCGGCCGCCGCCCCGCCCGGGACGGCTTCAGAGATCTGGTCCGGCCGGGGCTGGCCGGCAAGGCCGGAAGGGCCGATATGATCGCCGATGCGCCGCCGAATCCTGCTCCTGTCAGCCCTGCTCCTCGCCATCGTTGCGGCGGGGCTGCTGTGGCGCGGCGACATCGCGCTGCCGGACCGCTGGAATCCCTGGGCGCTGCTGGACCTGCGCGACCCGCCCAACCTATTGACCGGCCTCAAGCTGGCGCGGGTGAAGGCCGATCCGGCGCTGTGCCGGGCGGTGCTGGCGACCGCCGGCATGACCGCCCGCCCGGTGCCCGACCGGCGTGAGGCGCCGGGCTGCGCCATCGAGAACGCCGTCGCGGTCTCGCGCGCCGGGGTGGGCCTCGACCGCGGCTTCACCGCCTCCTGCCGCCTCGCCGTCGCCTTCGCCCTGTTCGAGCGGCACGCGCTGCAGCCGGCGGCCCAGACCGCATTCGGCGAGAAGGCCGCGGCGATCGAGCATCTCGGCACCTATGCCTGCCGCAACATCGCCAACCGCGACCGGCGCAGCCGCCACGCCACCGCCGACGCCATCGACCTGGCCGCAGTGCGGCTGGCCGACGGGCGGCGGATCAGCGTGCTGCAGGGCTGGGCCGGCGACGGTCCGGAGGCGCGCTTCCTGCACGAGCTGCGCGACCGCGCCTGCCGCATCTTCGACGTGGTGCTGTCACCCGACTACAACGCCGCGCACAAGGACCACCTGCATCTGGATGTCGGGTGGTTTGGGACGTGCCGTTGACACTGCTACTGGCGCGGCCGTCTGGAGGCGGTTTCTTCGCTTCCGGTGCTCACGCACCAATGTGCGCTGCGCTCCGGTTCTCGAAACCACCACCAGCCGACTCACGCCAACGCAGTCTCAATCGGCACGTCGGCATACAACGATCAGCCCCGGGCGCCGTCTCGGATGGCCTCGTGGTGGCGGATCACCTCGGCGACGATGAAGGCCAGGAACTTCTCGGCGAAATCCGGGTCGAGATGCGATTCCTCGGCCAGCCGGCGCAGCCGCGCGATCTGCGCCGCCTCGCGCCCCGGATCGGCCGGGGGCAGGCCGACCGTCGCCTTCAGCCGCCCGACCTTCTGCGTGCATTTGAAGCGCTCGGCCAGCAGGTGGACGAGGGCCGCGTCGATGTTGTCGATGCTGCTGCGCAGCTCCGCCAGCTCGGGCGGGATGGCGGGCTTCTGGGCTTGCTGGTCCATTAGGTCACCTGGGATCGGAAAGGTCCGACCATACGGCACCCGCCCCGCCCGGCCAAGCCGGGGAGGATGTGCTGCGGCAAAGGGTGGATTCCGCTTGCGCAGGCCGCCGCGGTCGCGGAGACAGGCCGGATGCCCGATGCGCCCTCCCCCGCCCCGGTGCCGCTGGACCGCAGCGCCTTCACGGCGGATGTCGTCTCCGTCGCCCGTGCCCTGATCGGCACCACCCTGCTGGTCGATGGCGTCGGCGGCATGGTGGTCGAGACCGAGGCCTATGACCCGACCGATCCGGCGTCGCACAGCTTCGCCGGGCCGACCCCGAGCAACGCCGCGATGTTCGGGCCGGTCGGCCACGCCTATGTCTACCGCTCCTACGGGCTGCACTGGTGCCTGAACCTGGTGTGCGACGCCGCCCGGCCGGGCAGCGCCGTGCTGATCCGGGCGATCGCGCCGACCGACGGGATCGAGGTGATGCGCACGCGGCGCGGCCTGGAGTCGCCGCGCCTGCTGTGCGCCGGCCCCGGCCGGCTGGCCCAGGCGCTGGGC
>NZ_JANX01000453.1 GCF_000767795.1 Inquilinus limosus MP06
GCGGGCACCACCGCGCTGGGCCAGCTGGCCCGGCGGCTGGGCGTCGACGCGGCGCTGCTGCACGGCCGGGTCGACAGCGTGCAGGGCGCGCCCTTCGGCACCCTGATCGTGGCGATCCCCGGCGGGCCCGAGGCGGCCCGGCCGGCGATCGACTTCCTCACCTCCCTCAAGCTTTCCGTCGAGGTCCTGGGCCATGTCCCCGCAACTCTTCGCGCTGCTGGCTGACGCCGCCTGGGCGACGCTGTACATGGTCGCGGTCTCGGCCGCGATCGGCACGCTGCTGGGCGGCCCGATCGGCATCTGGCTGGCGACCAGCGGCAAGGGCGAGCTGTTCGCGGCGCCCGCGGCCAACCGCGTTGCCGGGCTGGTGGTCAACGCCACCCGCTCCACCCCCTTCATCATCCTGGTGGTGGCGATTATCCCCTTCACCCGGCTGATCGCCGGCACCTCGATCGGCACCACCGCGGCGATCGTGCCGCTGACGATCGCCTGCGTGCCCTTCATCGCCCGGATCATCGAGGCGGCGGTGCGCGAGGTCGACCAGAGCCTGGTCGAGGCCGCCAAGGCCATGGGCGCGACGCCGCTGCAGATCGTGCGCAAGGTGCTGGTGCCGGAGGCGATGCCCGCCATCGTGCTGGGCCTGACCCTGACCGTGGTCAGCCTGATCGGCTATTCCGCCATGGTCGGCGCGGTCGGCGGCGGGGGGCTGGGTGACCTGGGCATCCGCTACGGCTATCAGCGCTTCATGCCGGAGATGATGGCCGCGGTGGTGGTCGTGCTGATCCTGTTCGTGCAGGCGGTGCAGATGGCCGGCGACCGGCTGGCCCGCCGCGTCAACAAGCGGCAGCGTTCCGCCTGACCTGAACCATTCCGTTTCGAGGGGGATAGAATGAGCCTGAAGACGATTCTGGCCGCGGCGGCGTTCGCCCTGGCCGTGCAGCCGGCGCTGGCCGAGACCGTGAAGATCGGCGTCACGCCGGGGCCGCATGCCGAGATCCTGGAGAAGGTGAAGCCGATCGCCCATGAGAAGGGTCTGGACATCGAGATCGTCGAGTTCTCGGATTATGTCGTGCCCAACGCGGCGCTCGACACCGGCGAGCTCGACGCCAATTCGTTCCAGCACGAGCCGTACCTGGTGAACGAGATCGAGAAGCGCGGCTACAAGCTCAGCAAGGTGGCCAACACCGTCACCTTCCCGATCGGCATCTACTCGAAGAAGATCAAGGCGATCGGCGAGCTGCACGACGGCGCCAGGGTCGGCATCCCGAACGACCCGACCAATGGCGGCCGCGTCCTGCTGCTGCTGCAGTCGGCCGGGCTGCTCAAGCTGGCCGACGGCGTCGGGCTGAAGCCGACCGTGCTCGACATCACCGGCAACCCGAAGAACCTGCAGATCATCGAGCTGGACGCGGCGCAGCTGCCGCGGTCGCTGGACGACACCGACATCTCGGCGATCAACACCAACTACGCGGTCGAGGCAGGGCTGGACCCGGCCAGGGACGCGATCCTGCGCGAGGCCGCCGACGGCCCCTATGTCAACATCATCGCGGTGCAGACCGCCCGCAAGGACGAGCCCTGGGTGAAGACCCTGGTCGAGAGCTACCACACCGACGCGATCAAGCAGTTCCTGGCGGACCGCTTCAAGGGCGCGGTCGTCGCCGGCTGGTAAGCGCGCCGACCATTGGGCGAGCGAAGGGCGCGCGGCCGCAGGGTCGCGCGCCCTTTCCGTTTGCGGGATCAGCCCTCGCCGGGACCGCTGTCGAGGGAATGGCGGCCGCCGCCCGTGCCGGCGATGAAGAGCAGCCCGCCGAGCACGGCCAGGTTGCTCATGAAGATCGCGAAGTCGAGCTCGAACCGGCTCGGTGCCGACTCCCAGAACGGGTGGAACAGCACGGTGGCGACGACGGTGAAGCCGGCCAGGGCCAGCGCGGCCAGCCGGGTGTGCCAGCCGAGCAGCAGCAAGGCGCCGGCGACGATCTGCAGCGCCGCGGCGACGCCGAGCAGCAGCTCGGGCTGCGGCAGGCCGCGGCCCTGCACCATCGCCACCATCGACGCCCATTCCGGGATCTTGGAGAGGCCGGCGGCGAAGAACACCAGTGCCAGGCAGAGTCGGCCGGCGAGCTGGATGAGGTCGAGCCCGGAATTCCGCTCGGTGTTGTGTACGACCATGGTTGAGGACATGAAACGGTTCGCTTGTGCTGTCGCTATGCCGCCAAGCTAAGCCGATCATTGTGGCCGCGCCGTGTCGGCCATCACACCGGCAGCGCGGCGGCCCAGCGGCGGATCTCGGTGAGGTCCTGCTGCCACGCGGCGAGATCGGTGCCGGCATCGTAGACGCCGATCAGATCGCCGAGAGGATCGATTGTGTCCATGCGCCCTCCGCCGCGTTCCGGCTGCCACCCCACTCAAGGCCCGCCCGGCCGGGGCAGCAAGACCGGGCGACCGCCGCCGGCCGCGACGGACTCACCCGGCCGCCGCGATCTCCCCGATCCGCCGGTTCACCTCCGCCGCCGCCTCGATCGGCAGCATGTGGCCCTGACCGGGGAGCAGATGCACCGCCACCGCCGGCGGCAGGCCATGGGCGTGATCCACCGGCAGGATCGCATCGCCCATGCCCCACAGCACCTGCACCGGCCCCTTCAGCTCCGCCAGCCGGTCGCGCAGCACCAGGCGCTGGCGGCCGGGGGTGAAGCACTGGTCGGCCAGGCGGCGCAGCGTCGCGCGCACGCCCGGGCCCCGCATCGCCATCAGCACCAGCTCGCCCAGCGCCGGCGTGACCAGGCCGGGATCGGCGTAGAGCGGCCGCAGCGCCGCGGTCAGCGTCGCCGGGTCGTCGGCGGCCAGCAGCCGGTCGACGAAGCCGGTGTCGGCCTCCGGCCCCAGCCCGGCGGAGGCGATGAGGGTCAGCGAGGCGGCGCGGCCGGGATCGGACAGCGCCGCCTGCAGCGCCACCGCCCCGCCCAGGGAATGGCCGGCCAGATGGGCGCGGCCGATGCCGGCGGCGTTGGAGGAAGGCCAGCAGCGCCTCGGCCAGACCGGGCACGCCGCCGGCGCCGAGATCCTGCGACGAGCCGCCATGGCCGGGCAGGTCGAGGGCATAGACCGGGTGCCGGGCCGAGAGCGGCACCTGGTTGGCGGCCCAGGTCAGCAGCTCGCCGCCGAAGCCGTGCACCATGACGATCGGGATGTCCTGCCCCGCGCCCATGCGGCGGTAGCGGATCGGCCGCCCATCGGCCAGGATCGCGATCTCGGTGCGGACGCCGCCGGCCGTGGCCGGGTGGAACGTGCCGGGCCGGCTCATTCCTCGATCCCGGCCTCGATGCCGGCGAGGCGGAACTGCAGCTTGTGCACGGCATTGGCCTGCAGCTCGCCATAGCCGGCGACCAGGGCGGCGCGATACAGCTCGGCCGTCAAGGCGGTGCCGGGCATCGGCACGCCGCTGGCGCGGCCGAGATCGAGCATCAGCCCGATATCCTTGGCCATGTTCTTGAGGTGGAAGGCCGGCGAGAAGTCGTTGGCCAGCGTCTTGCGCGCGGCGCCGCGGATGACGCCGGAGGAGCCGCCGAAGCGGTCCAGCACCTCGATGATCCCCTCCGCCGCCAGCCCGTTCTTGCGGGCCAGGGCCAGGCCTTCGCCCAGCGCCGCGGTCTGCGCCGCCGACAGCAGGTTGCCGATCAGCTTCATCACCGCCCCGGCGCCGTTGGGGCCGAGATGATGCACGCCGCCGGACACCGCCTCGAGGATCGGGCGCGCCGCCTGCAGCGCCGTGGCGTCGCCGCCGACGATGAAGCCGATGCTGCCGTCCCAGGCATGGTCCTTGCTGCCATAGACCGGGGCGTCGAGATAGGCGTGGCCGGCCTGGGCCGCCGCCTCCGCCAGGCTGCGCGACACCGCCGGGTCGGTGGTGGTGCTGTCGATCACCACGGCGCCCTTGGCCGCATGGGCGAAGGCGCCGTCGGCGCCGAGCAGCACGGCGCGCTGGGTGTCCGGCCCGGTGACGCAGAGCATCACCCGATCGCGGCCGGATGCCGCCGCCGCGACCGAGCCGGCGCGGACGAAGCCGGGATGGGCCGTGATCTCCTCCGGCAGATCGGCCGCGCTGCGGTTCCAGGCATGCACGCGATGCCCCGTCTGCAGCAGGTTGCGCACCATGCCCCGGCCCATCAGGCCAAGGCCGAGATAGGCGATCTCCGCCATGCTCCAGATCCTCCCGTCGCGCGAGGCCGGTCCGGCGCCCGCCCCCATTTATCCTACAATTGACGGATCGTACAAAGATCGAGCCGGAAGGCCAGCCCGCAGAAGGGAGAGGTCGCGCGGGGGCGGAGGCGCCGGACCGTTCACGGCCCGATCCTCTGCCGGCTCATCGGATTGCCGCTCCCGCCTGGCGGGACTGTCGCCGTCCCACAACCGTCATTGCGAGCACAGCGAAGCAATCCATGCCGCAGCTCGTGCGGGGCGATGGATTGCTTCGTCGGCTTCGCCTCCTCGCAATGACGATTGCGGGGACGGCGCCAGCACCTTCGGCCTCTCCTGCGATGCGGGAGAGGCAAGGCGCTCGGTTCTCGCAAAGTAGGTGCGCGGCGCAGTTCCCACCTGTCATGCCCTGGGCATCCGGGGGATGTCGATGCGGCCCCGGGCGGCTCCCGGATTGCGGTCCTTGGACTTGACCCGAGAACCCACCCGGCAATGACAAGAGTGTGTGCTCACCCCGTGTCCGGCAGCCTGGGCCTGCGGCCGGGTGGGGAACGAGGCGTCGGCAAGTCCTCCGGCGGATCGTCGGCCGGCGCGGCCACCGCCAGGAACACCCGGTGCGAGCGGTCTCCCTGGGTAACGGCCACCTGCCGCCCCGCGGCCCGGCGCCGCTCCTCCCGCCGCGCCTCGCCCATCGTCTGCTCCAAGAGCAGCGTCAGCCGCAGCGAGCGGGCGATCACGGCGATGCGCTGGCAGTAGTCGACGCCGGGCTGCGGCGCCTCGACCGCCTCGGTCCGCGCCGCCTCGGCCACCTCGATCTGGATCTCGGCCATCCGGGCGAGAAGGCGCAGATGCCGCGCCGCCCGCTCCTCGGCGGGAGCGGGCGGGCCTCCGACTCCAGATCGGTCTGTGCCTCATCCATGGAACATATCATGAACATGATTCAGCGGCGGCGCAATGAACATCGTGTTCACTGCCCGGCGGGGTGGTCTAGGCTGCGCCTGCGGCGGCAGAGGGCACGGGGATGACGCAGGTTCTGGCCGAATGGGGCATGGCCGGCATCGAGGCCCTCCGGGGCCGGGTCGCGGTGCTGGTCGTGGTCGACGTGCTGTCCTTCTGCACCGCCGTCGACGT
>NZ_JANX01000454.1 GCF_000767795.1 Inquilinus limosus MP06
GATCGTGGTCTTGGCTGCCGCCTGGGCCACCGCGCCGTACGCCACGGTCGCGCCCTGGCCCCGGCCCACAACGATCGGGGCATGATAGGCGGCGAATTTGTACTCGCGCTCGAGCCTCTGGCTGAGATCCTCGAAATCGCCGGCCGGAGAATGGCAGTCCTGGTCGTCGCCGCGATCCAGCCCGTCGAGATAGCTCTTCAGGTCGACGCCGACGACGAAGGCGCCGTTACCCTGCAGCGTTCGGGCCGCCGTATCGAACTCCGGGGTCCAGCCGGTGTCGTCAGACAGCAGGAAGACCATGGAGTTCGGCTGTCCCTCCGGCTGCCACAGCCGGACCGAGCCGAGGGTGCCGCCATCATAGTCGCGGGGCGGCGCGGCGGAGGCGCGCTGGTCCGGGATCAGCCAGGCCGCCGCGGCCAGGGCGACGCCGGCCGTCACCGCCAGACCGGCGGCGACCAGCCAGGATGTCCGCTTCATCGCGCCACCAGCCCCTTGATCCCGCCGCCGATCAGCGCCGCGATGTCGGAGATGGCCAGGGCGGGGGCCAGGCCGCTCGGCGTCGCCAGGTAGCGCGGCTCCCAAACCGGGTCGAATTTCTGCTTGAAGGCGCGCAGCCCCTCGAAATTGTAGAAGCGGGCGCCGCTGCGATAGACGAACCGGCCGATCCGGTGCCAGAGCGGTGCCAGCGGGTGGCTCTCCAGCCCCGACAGCGGCGCCATGCCGAGGCTCAGCGCCTCGTAGCCCTGCTCCTTGAAGTGCACGATCAGCTTGGTGATCAGATACTCCATCACCAGCTTGGAGTTCGCCTCGGTGTGCCGCATCAGGTCGATGGCGACCTCGTCCTTCTGCTCCGTCACCATCAACGTGGCGAAGGCGACCAGCCGGCCATTCTCCCGCACCAGGGCGGTGGGCGAGCCGTGGACATAGCCGGGGATGAAGGCGCCGAGCGAGAACCGCTTTTCCTTCGCCGCCTGCTTGTGCAGCCAGTCGTCGGAGACGGCGGCGAGCTCGCCGATGAGGCCCGTGCCGGTGCCCGCCGGCACGATCTCGAAGGTCAGCCCGTCCTTCTCGCCGCGGGACAGGGCATAGCGCAGCGCCTTCTTGCGGCTGCCACCCTCCAGCGTGAAGCTGCGCAGCGGCACCCGCGCCTCTTCGCCCAGCTTCGACAGGGTCATGCCGGTGTCGAGATACAGCGGCAGGGTCTCGGCCCGGACGCCGTAATAGGCCGGGCGGCCGCTGGTGGCCTCGGTCATCTCGCGGAAGCGCCAGATCAGCTCCGGCCAGTCCTCGCGGGCGCCGACCGGGTCGCCCAGCGCGGCCCAGGTACGGCCCTGGATGGCGTACATCAGGAAGGCGCGACCGCTGTCGGAGAACAGCAGGGCCTTGTCGCCCATGCGCACCAGGTTGGCCTCGGCGCGGGGCTGCTGCCGCAGGATCTGCTCGGCCTGATGGATCTCGGCGGCGGTCGGCGCCGCCATCCTGCCACGCTGGGCCCGGACCAGATGCCACAGGCCGTAGAGCGAGGCCAGCAGGCTGACCGCCACCATCGCGCGCAGCGCCCGCGACGCTTCGTCATGGATCTCGAAGGTCCACCACAGGTCGTTGGCGTAGGCGACGTGGCGGAAGGAGAAGAAGGTCAGCCAGGCCATGCCGCCGACGACGCTGCCGAGCGCAATCAGCCAGCCCGGCGTCATCGGCTGGTCGAACAGGGCCGAGCGGCGCCAGAACTCCTCCCGGCAGGGCAGCATGATGACCAGGCACAGCAGCAGCAGCAGCGCCTCGCGCCAGGCGAAGCCCTTGCCCAGCGCCAGCACGGCGCTGACGGCCAGCAGCAGCAGGGTCAGCCAGTAGGCGGCGATCAGCCGCCGGAACAGGCCCCAGGCGACGACCAGCAGCGCCAGCCCGGTCATGGCCGCGAGGATGTGCGACAGCTCGACCACCGCGACCGGCAGGTTCTCCAGGATCTCGAAGCGGCTCTTCAGCGTCGGGGTCGCGGCCGACACCAGCAGCAGCGTGCCGACGACGAAGATCAGCGCCGCCATCACCGACGGCATCAGCCGGCCGGCAACGTCGAGGGTCAGCCGGGTCGGGGCGTGGTTCTGCAGGCGGCGCAGCCCGCGCGCGGTCTCGGCGCTGGCGAGGATGCTGACGGCCAGGATCACCGGGATCAGGAAGTAGACCGCGCGGTAGACGACCAGCGCCGCGGCGATGGCCTGCGGCGGCAGCACCGGGCCGAGGCCGAGCAGCATAACCGATTCGAACACGCCGACGCCGCCCGGCACATGGCTGATGATGCCGGCCACGGTGGCCACGACGAAGACGACGAAGAAGGCGCTGAACGGCACGCTGCCATGCGGCAGCAGCACCCAGAAGGCGAAGCCGGCGAACAGCAGCTCGACCGTCGAGATCACCAACTGGCCGGCGGCGATGCCGAAGCTGGGCAGCGGGATTCGCCCCAGGAAGGGCTGGCCGGGCCGGCGGCGGGCGCAGAGCAGCAGGAACAAGGCCGCGCCGGCCAGGATCGCGGTGGCACCCGCGTTGGTCCAGAGGCTGTGGACGCGGAGCGCGCGGGTCAGCAGATGCGGCTGCAGCAGCACGGCGCCGGCGCCGACGGTGACGATGCCGAAGCCGAAGGCGAGGGCACAGAAGCCGGCGACCTTGGCGATGTCGCCGAATTCCAGCCCGGTGGCGGTGTAGACGCGGTAGCGCACCGAGCTGGCGGTGACCAGGCCGCCAATGGTGTTGCCGACGGCATAGCCGCAGAAGCTGGCCAGGGCCATGGTCCGCAGCGGTACCCGGGCACCGACATAGCGCAATGCCGACCAGTCATAGCCCATCAGGGCAACGAAGCTGCCGATCGTGCCCAAGAGGGCCAGCCCGACCGAGGTCCAGGGCAGCGCGCGGATGCGCGCGATCAGGTCGTGCCAGCTCATCGCCGCCAGCTCCTGCCGGATCGCGTAGGCGGCGCCCGCGAACAGCAGCAGGGTGATGATGGTGAGGAGGGCCGGCTTCAGGCGCTGATGCATGGGCCGAAGGGTCACGGCGCCGGCGACGCCGGCCGCGTCGACAGTCGGAAGGGAAACCGCCTGCGGCTGTGCCGTGGACATGGACGGGAACTCGATTGGACCGGATTGGCCGGACGCTAATCCTGCTGGGCCCCCGGATCACGTTAAGAGTTTGCAACGTCCAGTTCAGGTTGCGTCCGCGGCCTGCGAATGCGATCGCCTCTAAGAAAAAGGCGCGGACCCGAAGATCCGCGCCTCCCTCGATACAGGACAATATCGGCTGGTTACGCCGGCTCGCCTTCCGTGCTCTCGGACTCGACCTCGGCCTCGGCCAGGGCGGCCGCAGCAGCCGCCTCGGCCGCCGCTTCCTCTTCCTCGAGGACCGAGGCGACGACCATGCCGCCGCGCTCGCGCTGCATCTCGGCCTCTTCGGCCGAGCGGGCGACGTTCACGGTCACCACGACGCTGACCTCGGGGTGCAGCCGGATCCGGACCTTCTCCAGGCCCAGGGTCTTGATCGGCTGCTCGATCGCGACCTGGCCGCGCGAGACGGTGTAGCCGGCCTCGGTCAGGGCCTCGGCGATGTCACGAGCCGACACCGAGCCGTAGAGCTGGCCGGTGTCGCCGGCCTGGCGGATGACGACGATGTGAACGTCGTCCATCCGGCCCGCGACCTGCTCGGCCTCGCCCTTCGCCTTGAGGTTGTTGGCCTCGATCTGCGCCCGCTGCTTCTCGAACACGGCCAGGTTGGCCTTGGTCGCGCGCAGCGCCTTCTTCTGCGGCAGGAGGTAGTTGCGGGCGAAGCCGGGCTTCACCTTCACCACGTCGCCGATCTGGCCGAGCTTCTCGACCCGCTCCAGCAGGATGATTTCCATCGGACCCTCTCCCTTACTTCACGATGTAGGGCAGGAGGCCGAGGAAGCGCGCGCGCTTGATGGCGCGGGCCAGCTCACGCTGCTTCTTGGCCGAGACCGCGGTGATGCGGCTCGGGACGATCTTGCCGCGCTCGGAGATGAACCGGCCCAGCAGCTTGGTGTCCTTGTAGTCGATCTTCGGCGCGTTGGCGCCGGAGAACGGGCAGGTCTTCCGGCGGCGGAAGAACGGACGGCGTGCACCCATCGCGCTCATGCCTGGGCTCCTTCACCTTCGGCCTGGTCGCGGCCGAAGCCACGGTCCCGGCGCTCGCCACGGTCACGATCGCCGCGGCCATCACGGTCGCCCCGGCCGTCCCGATCGCGACCGTCGCGGTCACGGCCGGCCCGGCTCTGCATCATCACCGACGGACCCTCCTCGAGGGTGTCGACGCGCAGGGTCAGGGTGCGCAGCACGTCCTCGTTGATGCCCATCAGGCGCTCCATCTCGGCCACGGCGGCGGCCGGAGCGTCGATGTTCAGCAGGACGTAGTGGCCCTTGCGGTTCTTCTTGATCCGGTAGGCGAAGCTCTTCAGACCCCAGTACTCGGTCTTGGTGATCTTGCCGCCGTTCTCGGAGATGATGGCGGAGAAACCCTCGGTCAGGGCCTCCACCTGCGCAGCGGACACGTCCTGCCGCGCGATGTACACGCTCTCGTAAAGTGGCATGGTGACTCCTTATGGCTGTTCCCGGCATGGCGCTGTGCGGCGGACCACCAGCCGCCCATGCCAAAGCCGACCGCTATGCCGTGCGGCCGGCAAGGAGCATCGACGAAGGCGCGCACTATACTCAGGAACGCCCGAAGATCAAGCGCGATCGGGACCCTGTATCGCTGATCAGGCTTGACTTGCAGTGGCGAGGCTCTAAGACCAGCGCCCTTATTGCATGCGGGGGATCGCCATGGCGCGCGCTTTCGTGTTTCCGGGACAGGGCAGCCAGGCTGTCGGCATGGGCAGGGCGCTGGCCGAAGGGTCGGCGGCCGCGCGAGAGGTCTTTGCCGAGGTCGACGCGGCCCTGGGCCAGAAGCTGTCCGAGCTGATGTTCGGCGGCGATATCGAGACGCTGACGCTGACCGAGAACGCCCAGCCGGCGCTGATGGCGGCCGCGGTCGCCGCGGCGCGGACGGTGACGGAGCGGTCCGGCAAGCCGCTGGCCGACTTCGCCGGCTTCGTCGCCGGCCACAGCCTCGGCGAGTACTCGGCCCTGGCGGCGGCGGGCGCGATCAGCGTCGCCGACGCGGCCCGGCTGCTGCGCCTGCGCGGCCGGTCGATGCAGAAGGCGGTGCCGGTCGGCGTCGGTGCCATGGCGGCGCTGCTGGGCCTCGACCTCGACCAGGCGCGCGACGTCGCCGCCCGCGCCTCGACCGCGGAGTCGATCTGCACCGCGGCCAAT
>NZ_JANX01000455.1 GCF_000767795.1 Inquilinus limosus MP06
TTGCCTCAGCCAGAGCCGGCCCGCGTTTTGTGCAAGCGAGCGCCCACGCATCGATGCCGCCGTCCGCCGGTTCTTGCGGCGCGAACCCCCTCCCCTACCCCCCTCCCGCGAGGGGAGGGGGGACTAGATTGTTCTGGGCTGCGGGGAGCCATCCCATGACCCTCCCACATCCCAGCACCATGGACCGCGACCTGTTCGTCGTCCGCTTCGGCGGCGTGTTCGAACATTCGCCCTGGATCGCCGAAGCAGCTTGGGAGGCCGGGCTGGGGCCGCAGCAGGACACGGCCGAGGGGCTGCATGCCGCGCTCCGTGCCGTGTTCCGCGCCGCCGACCATGACCGGCAGCTCGGCGTGCTCCGCGCCCATCCCGACCTGGCCGGGCGGCTGGCGGTGGCCGGCGAGCTCACCGCCAGCTCCAGCGCCGAGCAGGCCAGCGCCGGGCTCGACCGCTGCACGCCGGAGGAGTTCGCCCGGTTCCAGGAGCTCAACGCCGCCTATGTCGAGCGCTTCGGCTTCCCGTTCATCATGGCGGTGAAGGGCCGCAGCCGGGCCGAGATCCTGGCCGTCTTCGAGGGCCGGGTCGGCAACCCGCGCGACACCGAATTCGCCACCGCCCTGGCCGAGGTGGAGAAGATCGCCCTCCTGCGACTGAAGGACCTGCTGCCGTGACCCTAGCCTGCATTTCCCGAACCCCTTGCGCCCTGCGCCGGTTCAAAATGCCGACGGGGCAGGAGAGCGGCGCAGCGCGATGCGGTGGCATCGGGCAAGCCGCTCGACGCACCCTGTCGGCATTTTCAACCGGCCCGGAGGGTCGCCTTGCGGCGGCCGCCTGCGGGCGCGGGCCGCTCGACCGTATGTCCCGATACGCTCTTCGCGGCCCGCGCCCTCATTCGACTCACCGCAAGGCGACGCAGGACGTAAGGGGTTCGGGAAATGCAGGCTGACACTGCCCCCACGCAGAATACCCTCGCCCACGGCCCCGCGCTGATGCAGCGGCTGGATGCCCTGGCCCGCTTCAGCGAGGACCCGGACCGGCTGACCCGCACCTTTCTGTCGCCGGCGCACCGCCGGGCGGCCGACCAGGTGCTGGCCTGGATGCGCGAGGCCGGCATGGCCGCCCGGACCGACGCCGCCGGCAACGTCGTCGGCCGCTACGAGGGCGACCGGCCGGGGCTGCCGGCGCTGCTGCTCGGCTCCCACATCGACACCGTCCGCGACGCCGGCAAATACGACGGCAATCTCGGCGTGCTGGCCGCGATCGCGGTGGTCGGCGAGCTGCACCGGCGCGGCGAGCGGCTGCCCTTCGCCGTCGAGGTGCTGGGCTTCGGCGACGAAGAGGGCGTGCGCTTCCCGGTCACCCTGACCGGCAGCAATGCCGTCGCCGGCACCGTCGACCCGGCGGTGGCCGATGCGGTGGACGCCAACGGCCTGCGCCTGGGCGACCTGCTGCGCGACTTCGGCGGCGACCCGGACGGCCTCGCGGCCGAGGCCCGGCGGCGTGACCGCGTGCTGGGCTATGTCGAGCTGCATATCGAGCAGGGGCCGGTGCTGGAGGCGGAGGACCTGCCGCTCGGCGTCGTCACCGCCATCAACGGCGCCGCCCGCTACAACGCCACGGTTCGCGGCATGGCCGGCCATGCCGGCACCGTGCCGATGGATCTGCGCCATGACGCGCTGGCCGCCGCCGCCTCGATGATCCTGGCGGTCGAGCGCTGCGCCCAGAGCCGGCGCGACGTGGTGGCGACCGTCGGGCAGCTCGACGTGCAGCCCGGCGCCGTCAACGTCATCCCGGGCGCGGTGCGCTTCACCATCGACATCCGCGCGCCCGACGACGCCGACCGCCTGGCGGCGATGGCCGAGATGACGGCGGCGCTGGAGGGCATCGCCCGCGGCCGCGGCGTCGAGCTGGCGCTGGAGCGCTACCACGATGCCGGCGCCGTCCGCTGCGACGAGGCCTTGATGGCGCGGCTGGAGACGGCGATCCGCCGCCACGGCCTGCCGGCCCGGCGCCTGCCCAGCGGCGCCGGCCACGACGCCATGGCCATGGCGGCGCTGACCCCGGTCGCCATGCTGTTCCTGCGCTGCCGCGGCGGCATCAGCCACAACCCGGCCGAATCCATCGCCGTCGAGGATGCGGATCTCGCGGTCCGCGTCCTGCTCGACCTCCTCCGCCAGTACGACCATGCCTGACACGAAAGCCTTTGTGATGATGAGCCTGTATTTCTCGCCCCCCTTGCGTCCTGCGCCGGTTCAACATGCCGACAGGGCAGGAGAGCGGCGCAGCGCGATGCAGCGCATCGCGCAAGCCGTTCGACGCACCATGTCGGCATGTTCAACCGGCCCGGAGGGTCGCCTTGCGGCGGCCGCCTGCGGGCGCGGGCCGCTCGACCGTATATCCCGATACGCTCTTCGCGGCCCGCGCCCTCATTCGACTCACCGCAAGGCGACGCAGGGCGCAAGGGGGGCGAGAAATGCAGGCTAACAGCATCGATACCGCCATCCGCGCCTGGCTCCACGGCGCGCGCGAGCAGGAGGCCCGGTTCCTGGCGGAGCTGGTCAAGGTTCCGTCCGACAACCCGCCGGGCGATTGCGACGCCCATGCGAAGCGGACGACGGAACTGCTGCGCGAGCTCGGCTTCGAGGTCGAGGTCCATCCGGTGCCGGCCGAGCTGGCGAAGGCGCATGGCATGATCAGCGCCAGCAACCTGATCGTCCGCCGCCGCTTCGGCGACGGGCCGGTGATCGCGCTGAACGCCCATGGCGACGTGGTGGCGCCGGGCGAGGGCTGGACCCACGACCCCTACGGCGCCGAGGTGGTCGACGGCTGGATGTACGGCCGCGGCGCCGCCGTCTCGAAATCCGACATCGCCACCTACGTCTTCGCCCTGAAGGCGCTGGAGCAGGCGGGCCGGCTGACCCGCGGCACGGTCGAGCTGCACGTGACCTATGACGAGGAATCGGGCGGCGAGATCGGGCCGAAGCTGATCCTGGAGCAGGGGTTGTCGAAGCCGGACTTCGCCATCGCCGCCGCCTTCAGCTACGCGGTGGTGACCGCGCACAACGGCTGCCTGCATCTCGAGGTCGAGGTGCGCGGCCGGTCGGCGCATGCGGCGCTGCCCTCCACCGGCATCGACGCGCTGGAGGCGGCGACCCCGATCCTGGCGGCGCTGTACGAGCATCGGAAGCGCTACGCCGCGACCGTGTCGAAGGTGACCGGCATCGGCTCGCCGCAGCTCACGGTCGGGCTGATCGAGGGCGGCATCAACACCAATGTCGTGCCCGACCGGGTGGCGTTCCGGCTCGACCGCCGGCTGATCCCGGAGGAGAGCGGCGCGGCGGTGGAGGCGGAGCTGCGCGGCGTGATCGAAGGCGCCGCCAAGGCCTTCCCGAAGGCGACGGTCACGGTCCGCCGCATCCTGCTGGCCGAGCCGCTGTCGCCGCTGCCGGGCACCGACCGGCTGGCCGAGGCGATCCGCCGCCGCGCCGCCCCGGTGTTGGGGGAGGAGATCCCGGTCAAGGGCGTGCCGCTCTACACCGACGCCCGGCACTACGCGGCGGCCGGGGTGCCGATCGCCCTCTACGGCGCCGGTCCGCGCACCATCGAGGACGCCAACGCCCACCGGGCGAATGAGCGGCTGAAGCTGGACGACCTCTACAAGGCGACTGAGATCGTCGCCTTGGCGGTGCGGGATCTGCTGGCGGAGTGAGATATCAACTCTCCCCCTCCCGCGAGACCTTTTCGGAATTCGCTCGGATCGTCCCGGACGAAACCAAAATGAGTCCCCCCTCCCCTTGCGGGAGGGGGGGTAGGGGGAGGGGGTTCTCTCGGCTCGATCCGGCCTGGATCCTGGCAAATCTGTCTGTCCAGCAGATCAGGGCCTTCGCCCATCCGCGCGCGGATGGGCGCAGACCCCTCCCCCTAGCCCCCTCCCGCAAGGGGAGGGGGGACTAAAGAAGACCAGGCCGAGGCCATTGAGAAAGGTCTCTCCCCCTGCGGGAGGGGGAGAGCCGGCCGCCCTTACATCACGCCCTGCAGGTGCGGCCACACCTCCATCGCGCCGCGCCAGACCATGTCGACGGCGACATAGAGGATGACGGCCAGGCCGACATAGGCGATCCAGCGGTGGCGGTTCAGCAGCCGGGCGATGAAGGAGGCGGCGAAGCCCATCAGCGCGATCGACAGGGCCAGGCCGAACACCAGGATGGCCGGGTGTTCGCGCGCCGCACCGGCCACCGCCAGCACGTTGTCCAGCGACATCGACACGTCGGCGATCACGATCTGCCAGGCGGCCTGGGCAAAGGTCTTGCGCGGGGCCCCATTGCCGTTCACCTCGTGACCTTCCAGCGCCTCCTCGGCCTGGTGCTCCTCCTTGGCCGTATGGCGCAGCTCGCGCCACATCTTCCAGCACACCCACAGCAGCAGCACGCCGCCGGCCAGCAGCAGGCCGACGATGGCCAGCAGCTGGGTGGTGATCAGGGCGAAGCCGATGCGCAGCAGGGTGGCGGCGGCGATGCCGATCAGGATCGCCTTGCCGCGCTGTTCCTTGGGCAGCCCGGCCGCGGCCAGGCCGATGACGATGGCGTTGTCGCCCGCCAGCACCAGGTCGATCATGATGACCTGGAGCAGGGCGGTCAGCGCCTCGCCCGTCAGCAGATGTTCCATGCGAAAACCGTCCTCTTCGTCGCGAGGAGCGGCCTGCATGCCTTCCGGATATGCATGTCGGTGATCGGCAGGCGGGCCACTCCATGGGGAGTTCCAGTCCGACATCGCAGATCCCGAGGGAGCTGCCAGAGGGGCCCGGCCTGGTCGCCGCCCATATAGCGAGGAGGCCTCGCCGGCTCAAGCGGCGGGACGTAGACTGCGGCGTGGGCGCCGCAGGTCGTCCCGGAGGTGTTGCCGAATGGATACACATGAACCGGTGATCCGGTCCGGCGCGATCACGCCGCAGAAGGCGGGGCAATGGACCGGCTTCGCCGCCGGCCTGTTCGCGGCCACCGGCCATGCGGTCGAGGCCGCTCCGTCGCCCGACCTGCGGCTCAGCCTGCATGTCGGGCCGGCGGTGATGGCGCATTGCCGGGCCGAGGGGCTGGCGCAGGACCGGCTGCAGCGCGAGGGCGACATCGACCTGCTGCCGGCCGGCGCCGCCGGGGCCTGGGAGGATGAGGGGCCGGCCCGCTTCCTGCTGCTGCGCCTGGCCCCGGCGCTGATGCGCAGCGCGGCGGAGGGGCTGAACCTGGCCACCGGCCGGCTGGAGATCGCGCCGCGGCTGCAGCTGCGCGATCCGCGGATCGAGCATCTCGGCTGGGCC
>NZ_JANX01000456.1 GCF_000767795.1 Inquilinus limosus MP06
ATTGCGGCGGCTGCGGCGGCGGCCGGGTCGGGCGCGGCATCGGCGGCTCGGCCTCGACCGCCTTGAAGATCAGCTCGTGCACGTCCTCGGGCGGCGCCTCGGGCATCGGCAGCAGCTTCGGGCTGGTCGACCGGGCGCCGGTCTCGACCGCGCCGATGCGCACCTCGATCGGCCGGCGCGACAGGGCCGGGCCCAGGGCGACGAAGCGGCCGCGGCCGAGGTCGCGGAACATCTCGGCCTGGCGCCGCTCCAGTCCCAGCAGATCGGCGGCGCGGGCCATGTCGATGTCGAGGAAGGTGCGGCCCATCAGGAAGTTCGAGGCCTCGGCCGCGACGTTCTTGGCCAGCTTGGCCAGGCGCTGGGTGGCGATCACCCCGGCCAGGCCGCGCTTGCGGCCGCGGCTCATCAGGTTGGCCATGGCGCCGAGGGTGGCCTTGCGCGCCTCTTCCGACACGTCGCCGGCCGCGGCGGGGGCGAAGAGCTGCGCCTCGTCGACCACGACCAGGATCGGGTACCAGAGGTCGCGCTCGGCATCGAACAGGCCGTTCAGGAAGGCGGCGGCGGCGCGCATCTGGGAATCGATGTCGCAGCGCTCGAGGTTCAGCACGGCGGAGGTGCGGTGCTGTCGCACCCGGCCGGCGATGCGGTACAGGTCGTCGTCGGAGCGGTCGCCGTCGACCACGATATGGCCGAAGCGGTCGGCCAGGCTGATGAAGTCGCCCTCGGGGTCGACCACCACCTGCTGCACCCAGGCCGCGCTCTGCTCCAGCAGGCGGCGCAGCAGATGCGACTTGCCGGAGCCGGAATTGCCCTGCACCAGCAGGCGCGTCGCCAGCAGCTCCTCGAGATCGATCATGGCCGATGTCCCGTCGGACAGCGTTCCGATGTCGATTTGGACCGTCATCACCCCTCCGCGCACACCCCGGGCATGGCGGGGCCGGGCATGGTCTATCACGATGGTGCGCGTGGCGGGCAACCCGATGGGGCAGGGCAGGGTCCCGGCGGGACTCAGCCGGCGAGGCGATCCTCGACCCGGCGAATCAGGCCCTTCGCATCGGCCGGCGCGCGCACCTTGGCATCGTTGTCGAAATAGACATAGACGTCGCGCCTGGCCCGCTTCGGCCCCGGCGTGTCGACCACCCGCTCGGCATCTTCGGGCTCGCCGCCCCGGGCCCAGGCGGCGACGCGGTCGGCCCAGATATCGAGCGCGTCGTCGTCATAGCCGCTGACATAGAGCTGCTCGGACCCATGCAGCCGGCAATAGACGAAGTCGGCGGTCAGGTCCATGCGCCGCGGCCAGTCCACCGTGTCGGCGCAGACCAGCGCCACGCCGTGGCGGCGCAGCAGCCGGATGAAGGCGGGATCGAGGAAGCTGTCGTGGCGGATCTCCATGGCGTGCCGCAGCGGCCGCTTGCGATCGGTCTTCGTCCAGGCCCGGCCGGCGTACCGCTCGTCATGGCGGCGGGCGCTCTCGGCGGCGGCCTCGGTGTCCTTCGGCAGCAGTTCGAAGAAGGCCTCGATCCGCTCCGCGTCGAAGCGGAAGCTGGGCGGGAACTGCCACAGGATCGGCCCCAGCTTCGGCCCGAGGCGCAGCGGCCCCGACGCCAGGAAATTGGCCAGCGGCGCCTCGACGTCGCGCAGGCGGCGCAGATGGGTGATGTAGCGCGGCCCCTTGAGCGCGAAGACGAAGCTCTCCGGCGTCTCCTCGGCCCAGCGGGCATAGCTCTCGGGCCGCTGCGTGCCGTAGAAGGTGCCGTTGATCTCGATGGTCGGGAAGGTCCCGGCGGCGAAGGCCAGCTCGCGCTTCTGCGCCAGGCCTTTCGGATAGAACACGCCGCGCCAGGGCCGGTAGGTCCAGCCCGAGATCCCGATCCGCACCTGTCCCGGTTTGCCGGCCATCGCGCTCCTCCCCTGAGACAACGCCGCCGGGGCGGGCTCGGTGCCGCGGATCCGCAGAGGCAGAGAGGGCGGCCCCTGGCGCCGCCCTCTCCTCGCTCGGTGCGTATGGAGGTCGGCCTTCGATCAGAAGGAGATCACCATGCCGGTGGTCAGGTTGGTCGATTCATAGTCCTGACCGCTGCGGAACTCGTTCTTTTCGTAGGACAGCTCGGTGAAGGTGTTGAGGCCCGGTGCCAGGTTGTAGAGGAAGGAGCCGATGACGCTGTGGTTGGTCTTCAGGTCCTTGCCGTCGGTGAAGGACGAGCTGATGTTGTTGCCCTTCTCGGCGGTGGTGTAGGCGTAGCCGATCGAGACCACGAACGGGCCGCTGCCGTAGGACAGGTCGCCGGTGATCGAGTCGATCGCCCTGTCGGCGCGATAGGTGCTGGAATAGTGCACCCAGTTCACGCTGCCGCCGAAGCCGCTGGAATGGATCAGCTGGCCGCCGAGGCTGTAGGCCTCGAAGTCATGGTTGACGCCGACGCCGTTGCCATTGCTGGCCGAACCGGCGACGCGCACCGAGGTGCCGTCGAAGGTGTTGGCGTAGTTGATGCCGGCGGTGACGACGTTCTCGTAGCGGGTGCTGCCGTCGTTGATCAGGTCGTTGCGGCCGCCGTTGCCGGCATGGCCGTTGCCGCCCGCGACGGGGGTGAAGTCGACCGCGAAGGAGAAGCCGGAGAAGCTCGGCGAAGAGTACTTGATCTTGGTGTCCTTGCCGTTCAGGCCACCGATGCCATAGGTCGGGTCGACCGCGTACAGGGTGTCGGAGCCGGCGAACAGGTTGAACTTGCCATCCAGGCCGTCACCCCAGCTGGCGCCGAGGCCCAGCTTGCTGTTGAACACGTCATGGGCATAGACGTAGCCGACATCGGCCGCGACATAGGGCGCGTCGCCGAATGTCAGGGTGCCGAAGCTGCCCTTGACGTAGACATAGGTGCGGTCGACGGTGATGTTGTTCTTCCGGTCCACATTGTTCATGCGGATACGGGCGCCGTATTCCAGGCCGGAATCGGTGACGTTCTTGATGTCGAACTGCAGACGCGCGTTGGAAACGAAGTCGTAGTCGCGGTCGAACGTGCTGTCCTTGGTGTCGCTCAGCGACAGGCCGGCCATGAAGCCGATCCAGCCATTGATCTTCAGCGACAGGCCAGACGTGACGTTCTGATCTGCCGCCTGGGCAATACTCGTCCCTCCCGTGGCGGCCGCGAGGCACACCCCGAGCAACAGAAACTTCCGCATTTTACTTCCCCTCGCGTATCGGGCGTGCGTTCCCGCAGTCGCGGCGCCGACCCTTCCTGTAACGGCGAGGCTTATACGAAACGACAAATTTTAAAATCAATCACCGGCCAGGGCAAAAAGGCGGCTTGTCGGCAAATTTCATAAAATAGTCACGGCACCACGACCCGATGCTCGCGATGAGCGGCGGGGCAGTCGATTCATCGGGTCCGGCAGACCATCCGGGAATGGCGGGCGAGGGGAGGCCGCGATTCACGCCGGGGTCGGGCAAGAAGAAGGGCGGCCCCTGGCGCCGCCCTTCAAGTCTGCTGGATGTCACACGCTCGGCTGCCGATCAGAAGCTGATGGCAAGGCCCGTGGTCAGGTTGGTCGCCTCGTAGTCCTTGCCGGAGCGGAACTCGTTCCGCTCGTAGGACAGCTCGGTGAAGCTGTTCAGGCCCGGCGCCAGGTTGTAGAGGAAGGAGCCGACGACGCTGTGGTTGGTCTTCAGGTCCTGGCCGTCGGTGAAGGTGGATACGAGCTTATTGCCCTTCTCGGCCGTGGTGTAGGCGTAGCCGACCGAGATGACATAGGGGCCGCCATAGTAGGACAGGTCGCCGGTGATCGAGTCGATCGCCTTGTCGGAGCGGAAGGTGCTGGCGAAGTGCACCCAGTTGACGCTGCCGGCGAAGCCGCTCGAATGGATGAGCTGGCCGCCGAGGCTGTAGGCCTCGTAGTCATGGTTGCCGAGGACGCCGTTGCCGTTGCCGGCCGAAGCCCGCAGGGTCATCGTGCTGCCGTCGAAGGTATTGGTGTACTGGACGCCGGCGGTGACGACGTTCTCGTACCGGGTGGTGGCGTCGTTGAAAAGGTCGTTGCGGCCGCCATTGCCGGCATGATCACTGGTGCCGCCACCGGTGCCCTTGGAATTCTCGGCGTTCTTGCCGCCCGCGACCGGCGTGAAGTCGAGGCCGAAGGAGAAGCCGGAGAGGCTCGGCGAGGTGTACTTGACCTTGGTATCCTTGCCGTTCAGCCCACCGATGCCGTAGCTCGGATCGATGGCGTAGAAGGTGTCCGACCCGCCGAACAGGTTGAACTTGCCGTCCAAACCGTCGCCCCAGCCGGCGCCGAGGCCCAGCTTGCCGTTCAGCGTGTCATGGGCATAGACGTAGCCGAAGTCCGCGATGGCATAGGGCGCGTCGCCGAAGGTCACCGTACCGAAGCTGCCCTTGACGTACAGGTAGGTGCGGTCGACGGTGATGTTGTTCTTGCGGTCCACATTGTTCATGCGGATGCGGGCGCCGTATTCCAGGCCGGAATCGGTGACGTTCTTGATGTCGAACTGCAGACGCGCGTTGGAAATGAAGTCGTAGTCGCGGTCGAAGCTGCTGTTATTGGTGTCGCTCAGCGACAGGCCGGCCATGAAGCCGATCCAGCCGTTGATCTTCAGCGACAGGCCCGAGGTGACGGGCGCATCCGCCGCCTGGGCCGCATTGATTCCTCCCGCGGCGGCCGCAAGGCACACCCCGAGCATCAAAACCTTCCGCATTGCTCGTCCCCCGTTGACGGATTGGGTCGCGTTTCATCACGGCCTCGACCGTCCCCCGGCCAAAGCGCGCCGAACTTATGGGGCAGGTATGACAAAAGCAATAGAGTTTAAGTGAAAACGTTCCCGATCTGCGTCAAACTCAAATCGGTTCTGGTATAGGTGTAGAGTTATTTTGACATTCATGAATGTATGTTTGCTTTCGTCAGGAGAATGCAATCATGAATGTATGTTTCGATTGGAGTGCTGCGATGCCGGCCGATCGGGGCCTGGAGGCGGCGGGGCATGGTTGCCAATGGCCCCCGCCGCCGATATCAACCAGGGGTTCGAACGCGGAAGGATGCAGCGGATGCAGCGGGATTTCGGCCAACCGGGGCGCTCGGCGCTGATCGCGGGCGAGGCGGCGATCGCCACCTCCCACCCGCTGGCCTCGGCCGCAGGGCTCGAGGTGCTGATGGACGGCGGCAACGCGGTCGACGCGGCGCTGGCCGCGGTCGCGGTGCAATGCGTGGTCGAGGCCCATATGACCGGCATCGGCGGCGACTGTTTCGTGCTCTACGCCCCGGCCGGTCGCGATGCGCTGGCGCTGAAC
>NZ_JANX01000457.1 GCF_000767795.1 Inquilinus limosus MP06
CGCGGTGGCGATCCATTACCGCCAGGCGCCGGATCTCGGGCCCGACGTCATCGCCTTCGCCCGCGACCTCGTGGCCGGCGCGCCGGGCTGGCACGCTTTGGCCGGCAAGATGGTGGTCGAGCTCAAGCCCGACGGCGTCGACAAGGGCGCCGCGGTCGAGCGGTTCTTGGCCCTGCCGCCCTTCGCCGGCCGCCGGCCGCTGGCGGCGGGGGACGATGTCACCGACGAGGATTCCTTCGCCGCGGCGCTGCGCCATGACGGCATCGCGCTGCAGGTCGGCGACAGGGAACCGACCGTGGCGAGCCGGCGTTTGCCTGATCCCGCGGCCATGCGCGAATGGATCGCGCATCTGGCCGCCGCCCGCTGACGAAAAGGGAACCCGATGGGCCGCCTGATCGTGGTCTCGAACCGCATCGCCCCGGTGGAGGAGGGCAAGGCGCCGCAGGGCGGCCTCGCCGTCGCCGTGCTGGCGGCGCTGAAGGAGACCGGGGGCATCTGGCTGGGCTGGAGCGGGCGGCTGGCGGAGGATGCGTCGCCGCAGCCGAAGCTGAAACGCGCCGGGCCGCTGACCTACGCGATGCTGGACCTGACACCGAGGGATTTCGACCTCTACTACAACGGCCACGCCAACTCGACGCTGTGGCCGGTGTTTCATTACCGCACCCAGCTGGTGCACTACACCCGCGCGGCGGAGGACGGCTACCGCCGGGTCAACGCCCTGTTCGCCGACGCCCTGCTGCCGCTGCTGCAGCCAGGCGACCGGATCTGGGTGCACGACTACCAGCTGATCCCGCTGGGCCGGGCGCTGCGCGACCGCGGGGTGAAGGCGCCGATCGGCTTCTTCCTGCACACGCCCTTCCCGACGCCGGAGGTGCTGCGCACCCTGCCGACCCATCGCGACCTGCTGCGCGACCTCGCCGCCTATGACGTGGTCGGGCTGCACACCACGCGCGACCGCGACGCGCTGCTCTCCGCCTGGCACAAGACCTGGCGCGAGACCACCGACGGCCGGGTCGAGGTCGACGGCCGCCGCATCGCGGTCGAGGCCTTCCCGATCTCGATCGAGACCGAGGAGATCGCGGCCGACGCCCCCGCCGCCTGGAACATGCGGGCGGCGCACCGGCTGCGCGACAGCCTGGTCGGGCGCGACCTGATCATCGGCGTCGACCGGTTGGACTACTCCAAGGGCCTGCCGCGCCGCTTCGAGGCGTTCCGTACCCTGCTGGAGCGCTGGCCCGACCGGCGCGGCCGGGTGTCGTTCATGCAGATCGCGCCGCCGACCCGCAGCGACGTCGCCGAGTATCAGGAGATCCGACACCAGTTGGAAAGCCTGGCCGGGGCGGTCAATGGCGAGTTCGCCGATATCGACTGGGTGCCGCTGCGCTACCTGAACAAGAGCGTGCCGCGCAAGACGCTGCTGGGTTTCTACCGCTCGGCCAAGGTCGGTCTGGTGACGCCGATGCGCGACGGCATGAACCTGGTCGCCAAGGAGTATGTCGCGGCCCAGGACCCGGAGAAGCCGGGCGTGCTGGTGCTGTCGGAATTTGCCGGCGCGGCGGAGGAGCTGGAGGCGGCCCTGATCGTCAACCCGTTCGACGTCGAAGGCGTGGCCGAGGCGCTGGAGCGCGCCCTGACCATGCCGCTGGAGGAGCGGCGCGAGCGCCACGCCGCGCTGATGAAGGTGCTGCGCGGCAACGACATCGGCCATTGGCGGCGGCGCTTCATGGCGGCGCTGGAGGGGGCGGCCTGAGCGGCGGGGTGCTTACACCGACGGCCTCTTCCATTCTCCCCCTCCCCCCGCGGGAGGGGGTAGGGGGAGGGGGCTGTCGATGAAGGGATGTGGCGTGGGTGTTTCAGGACGGCGGCCGGGTTCGACAATCATTCGACATCCCGTCCTGACGGCGCCAACCCCTCCCCCTGCCCCCTCCCGCAAGGGGAGGGGGAGAGTGAAAAATATGCGAGCCAGTGGTAGTCGCTGACTACAGATACCGCTTCCGGATCGAGGTCTTCAGCGTGTCCAGCAGCACCGCCGCCAGCACCAGCGTGCCCTGGATCACCTGGGTGTAGTGCGGCGGCATGCCCATGACGTTGATCGCGGTGCGGATCGCGCTCAGCAGCAGCACGCCGGCGAAGACGCCGGACAGGCGGCCGGCGCCGCCCTTCAGGCTGACGCCGCCGATCACCACCGCGGCGAAAGTCTCGAACAGCATGCCGATGCCGAGATTGGCGGTGGCCCCGGCGGTGCGGGCGGCCAGCAGCCAGCCGGCGAAGGCGGCGAGGCCGCCGGACAGCATGAAGGCGATCGTCACCAGCCGGTCGACCTTGATCCCGGCCCGGAACGGCGCCTGCGGGTTGCCGCCGATCATGGTGAGGTGCCGGCCGAAGGGCGTCCGGGTCAGGATGAAGCCGAACACCACGAACACCGCGATCAGGATCCAGGCCAGAACCGGGATGCCCAGGATGGCGCCGGTGGCGACGGCGCGCAACTCGGCCGGCAGGCCGTAGACCGACCGGCCGCCGGAGGACGCGACGACCGCCCCGCGCAGCGCGATATAGGCGGCCAGGGTGACGATGAAGGCGTTGATCTTGAACCGCACCACCAGCGCGGCGTTGACCAGGCCGACGACGCAGCCGACCAGGACCGCGCCGACCAGCGTCACCGGCAGCACCAGCCAGGGCGGGTCCAGCGTCCAGCCCAGCCCGGCGCCGTTGGTGCCGAAGAACAGCGCCGTGGCCATCGCCGACATCGCCAGCACCGATTCGATCGACAGGTCCATCTGCCCGGCGATGATCACCAGCGACAGGCCGACCGCCAGGATGCCGACGAAGGCCGACTGCTCCAGGATGTTCAGGAAGATGCCGGTCTGGAAGAAGTCCGGGATCGCCAGCGAGAACACCGCCAGCACGATCGCCAGGATCAGCCAGACGATGTGGTCGAGCACCGGCTCGATCCAGGCGCGGCCGCGCCGGGCGGCGGTCGGGGAGGCGGGCACGCTGCGGTCCATCATCGGTCCTGTCTCTTTCCAGTCCCCCCTCCCCTTGCGGGAGGGGGCAGGGGGAGGGGTCTGCGCGCGTCCGCGCGCGAATGGGTGGCCCCGACGGTCGCGGGCTGGATCGGCCGAGAGAACCCCCTCCCCTAGCCCCCTCCCGCGAGGGGAGGGGGGACTCGTCTCTTCTCGGCCGATCCTCCGCGTCACTTCACCGGCTGCACCGGCGTGGTCGGCGCCTTCAGGTTGCCCCAGAAGCGCGGGTCGTCGACATTGTCCTTGGTGATCGCGGCGCCCGGGATCTTCAGGTTCGGGCCCCATTTTTCGTCGGTCAGCTCGGCCTTCAGCCCCAGCACGTCATAGGTGCCGGGCTTCAGCGCCTCCTTCGCCACGATCTTGTCGACGAACATCGCCAGCCCGTAGGCCTGGGCATAGAGCGGCTGCTCCACCTCCACCTGCTCCCAGCCCTTGCGAATCAGGTCCAGCCCGACCGGGGCGCCGTTCGAGCTGACCAGCATGACGTCGCCCGGCTTCTTGCCCTTGGCCTCCAGGATGCCGGCCACCGGCACCGCCAGATGCGCGGCATGGACGAAGATCAGGTCGATGTCCGGGTTGGTCAGCAGCTGGTCCGAGGCGATGTTGCCGGCATTCGTCGCCTCCCACTGCAGCGCCGCCTGGGTGATGATCTTGACGTCCGGGAAGGCCTTCATCTTGGCCTCGAAGCCCTTCTGGATGTCCAGCGTGTAGCTGTCGCCCGGATCGCCCAGGATCTGCAGCACCTTGCCCTTGACCGAGCCGTGGCGGGCCTTCAGCAGGCCCTGGATCTGGTCGGCCGCGATCTCGCCGATCTGCACCGTGCCGGCGACCGAGGTCAGGTCGACCGGGGTCGAGGTGATCTGCCGGTCGAACACCAGCACCGGGATGCCGGCGTCGCGCGCCTTCTGGATGCCGGGCACGACCGAATCGAAGTCGACCGCGGCCAGCACGATCGCCTTCGGCTTCAGCTTGATCACGTCGTCGAACTGGTTCAGCTGCAGGTCGGTGCGGTTCTGGGCGTCCAGCGACACCGTCTCGTAGCCGACCTGCTTCATCGCATTGGTGATCACGGTCACCGATTCCGTCTGGAACTCGTCCAGCAGGGTCGGCACCAGATAGTAGACCTTGCCCTTGTCCTGGGCGACGGCGCCGCCGGCCGTCAGCGCCATCAGGGCGATCGCCGCCGCCCCGAATGTCCGTCTTGCGATCCGCATGATCTTGCCTCCTCTGTTTTTGGGTTCAGGCGACGCGTTGGCTCACATCGCCGGTGATCATCCGCACCACCTCCTCGGGGCTGCTCCCGGCCGTCGCCACGTCACCGGTGATCCGGCCGTGGCGCAGCACGACGATGCGGTCGGCCACCTGGAAGGCATGCGTCATGTTGTGGGTGATCAGGATCACGGCGACGCCCTGGTCCCGCACCCGCGCGATCATCTCCAGCCCCCGCCGCGTCTGCTCGACGCCGAGCGCGGCGAAGGGCTCGTCCAGCATCACCATCTTGCCGCCCCAATGGACGAAGCGGCTCAGCTCGATCGCCTGGCGCTGGCCGCCGGACAGGTGCTCGGCATGGGTGCGGACCGAGGGGATGCGGGTGCCGGCGGCCTGCAGGGCGCGCTCGGTGATCGCCTGCATCTCGCGCTCGCGCAGCACCGGGATGCCCAGGATCCTGCGGGTCAGCTCGCGGCCCATGAAGAAGTTGGCGACGACATCGACATTCATGCACAGCGACAGGTCCTGATAGACCGTCTCGATGCCGCGCGCCTTGGCGTCGGCCGGGCTGGCGAAATGGCACTCCTCGCCCTCGAAGATCACCCGGCCGGCGGTCGGCTGCAGCCCGCCGGAGATGATCTTGATCAGGGTCGACTTGCCGGCGCCGTTGTCGCCCAGGAGGGCCAGCACCTCGCCGGCGCGCACGCTGAAGCTGGCATCGGTCAGCGCCGTGACTGCGCCGAAGCGCATCTGGATGTGCTCCAGCCGCAGCAGCTCCCGGCCGTCCGTCGCGGTTCGGACCGTCGTTGCTCGGGCCGTGTCGGTCATGCGCGTGCCTCCATGGCGGTGGCGATCGGGGGATGGGCCGGCGGCCCCGGCTCCGGCTCGGCGAAGAGCAGGCCGGATTGCGGCGACAGCAGGCCGGAGATGGCCAGCACGGCCGCCCCGACCAGCGCGTTGTCGGCGCCGATCGCCGACAGGGCCAGGCGCGGCATGGTCCTGTCGGCGCGGCGGCTGACCGACGGCGGCAGCGGCTCCAGCCGCTCGGCCAGGCGGC
>NZ_JANX01000458.1 GCF_000767795.1 Inquilinus limosus MP06
CGCTGGCCCTGATGACCCTGCGGGCGCTGCCCTTGCTGGTGGCCGCCCTGCGGGCGGCCGGCACGCTGCTGCGGACGGCCCTGGCCGCGCGGGGCCGGGCCGGTGCTGCGCTGGCTGAAGGGAATGGTGGAGCGGTAGGCATGCTCCTCCACCACCGGCACCGGCTGGCGGATCAGCTTCTCGATGTCGCGCAGATAGGCGCGCTCCTCGACGTCGCAGAACGAGATCGCCATGCCGTCGGCGCCGGCGCGCGCGGTGCGGCCGATGCGGTGGACATAGCTCTCCGGCACGTTCGGCAGCTCGAAGTTGATCACATGGGTGACGCCGTCGACATCGATGCCGCGGGCAGCGATGTCGGTCGCCACCAGCACCCGGACCTTGCCGTTGCGGAAGCCCAGCAGGGCCCGCTCGCGCTGGCTCTGCGACTTGTTGCCGTGGATCGCGTCGGCGACGATGCCGGCCTGGGTCAGCTGCTTGGCCACCCGGTCGGCGCCGTGCTTGGTGCGGGTGAACACCAGGACGCGGCGGATGCTCTCGTCATCGCGCAGGATCTCGGTGAGCAGCGACCGCTTGTCGTCCTTCTCGACGAACATGACCCGCTGGTCGATGCGCTCGGCCGTGGTCGCGACCGGTGTGACCTCGACCCGCACCGGGTCGGTCAGGAGGCGGCCGGCCAGATCGGAGATGTCGGTCGGCATGGTGGCCGAGAAGAACAGGCTCTGCCGCTTCGCCGGCAGCGCCGCGACGACCTTCCGGATGGCGTGGATGAAGCCCATGTCGAGCATCTGGTCGGCCTCGTCCAGGACGAAGACGTCGAGCTCGTTGAGGCGAATGGCGCCCTGGGACATCAGGTCGATCAGCCGGCCCGGGGTGGCGACCAGCACGTCGACGCCCTGCGCCATGGTGCGGATCTGCGGGCCCATGCCGACGCCGCCGAACACGGTGGTGCGGGTCAGCGGCAGGTGGCGGCCATAGACGCGGAAGCTCTCGGCGATCTGGCTGGCCAGCTCGCGGGTCGGGCTCAGCACCAAAGCGCGGCAGCCGCGGCGCGGCGCGGTGCGCCGGTCGGCCATCAGCCGGTGCAGGATCGGCAGGGCGAAGGCGGCGGTCTTGCCGGTGCCGGTCTGGGCGACGCCCAACAGGTCACGACCCTGCATGAGATGAGGAATGGACTGCGCCTGGATCGGCGTCGGGGTCTCGTAGCCCTCGGCCGCCAGCGCCTTCAGGAGGAGCGGGTTCAGGCCGAGTTCGGTAAAACTGGTCAAAGGGGAACTTTCGGTAACAACGACGCCGGGCCGCCGGCACCGGTGCGTCCGGCGTCGGGGCGATAAGCGCGGGTTGACGGTGACGCCCCGCGCGATCTGGGCAGTCGGATGGGTTCCGTTCGGGGCCGACAGGACGCATCCCGCAAGGGAGCGCTCACGCGATCGGGGACCGACGGCTGCCGTGGCAGCGACGGGAATGTCGTTGCGCAGTGCACAAAAGTCAAGGCTGTCGCGGCTTTGCATTCCTGATCTGCATGTCGGCTCAGAAAATTTCGTTCGGTTTCACCGATCGTCCATCTCTATCCATCGATTTCTCTTGCGGCCGTCATCGGCCCGCGGGACCGTGGCGGCATGAACGTGACGCTGCGCCAGATCGCGTACTTCACCGCGGTGGCCGAGGCCGGCTCGGTCTCCGGCGGCGCCGCGGCGGTCGGCATCTCGCAATCGGCGATCACCGACGCGCTGAAGGCGCTGGAGGAGCAGACCGGCGCAAAGCTGTTCGAGCGCCACGCCCGCGGCGTGATCCTGACCTATCCCGGCCACCAGTTCCTGCGCCACGCCCGCACCATCCTGGCGGCGGTGGCCGACGCCCAGAACGCGCTGAAGACCCTGCCGGAGGCGGTGCAGGGCACCCTGCCGCTGGGCGTCACCACCATGGTCTCCGGCTATTTCCTGGCCGACCTGCTGGCCCGGTTCCGGCGGGTGTTCCCGAATGTCACGGTCGAGGTGATCGAGGAGGAGCGGAGCTATATCGAGCACCTGATGATCAACGGCGAAATCGCGGTCGCGGTGATGATCGTCTCGACCCTCGACAACCGCGACGCGCTGGAGAGCGAGATCCTGGTCCGCTCCGAGAGCCGGCTGTGGCTGCCGCCGGACCACCGCTTCATGGGGCGCGAGGCGATCCCGCTGGCCGAGATCGTCGACGAGCCGCTGATCGCGCTGGCGGTGGACGAGATCGTCGAGGCCAGCGACCTGCTCTGGCGGGCCGCCGGGCTGATCCCGAAGCGGGTGCTGCGCACGGCGTCGGTCGAGGCGGTGCGCAGCCTGGTGGCGACCGGCGCCGGCGTCGCCATCCTGCCCGACATGGCCTATCGCCCCTGGTCGCTGGAAGGCGACCGGATCGAGGCGCGGCCGCTGGCCGACCCGCTGCCGACGCTGGATGTCGGCGTGGTCTGGCGCCGCGGCTCTCCCCTCTCGACCCAGGCCGAGACCTTCATCCAGGTCGCCCGCACCCACCCGGCGCCGCGCCTGCGGTCGCTGCAGGCTTAGCCGGCCGGACGGTGCCAGCCCGGATCAGTTGAAGATCGTGAGGCCCATGAAGCCGCGCCCGCGGATCCCTTCGAGGATCACGGACAGGCCCAGGAAGGTGAGGACGAAGCCGGCTGCACCGACGACCTGGCCCAGCCGCGAGGGTTCAAGGCGCAGAAAGTCCTCGACCTTGGCCGTCCCCGAGATGTCGTAACCCAGGCGCCGTCCCAGCCACGCCTGCCAGGGCCGGTACAGGCGAAACCCGCGCAGAGCCACGCCGACATATGTCCCAATGAAGCGCCTCTGCAGATCGAGCAGGAAGCGGCCGAAGGTGAACCACCATGCAATCCACCCGCCTGCCAGCATCGCACCGCCGGCCAGGATCAGCCAGATGTCCATTCCTCTCCCCCCGACTATTCACCGGACCGAGCCTCATCGACCAATAGGGCCGTTTCCGGGCGGCGCGGTGAACGGAACGCGGCGATCGGCATGCAAAGCCATCGGTTTTCCCGATAGTAAAACCGGATATTTCATATTTCTCGGCGTTCCGGCAACGGACCTACCATTCTCTCCAACAACACGATCAACGGGGAGATCGAGATGGGATCGCAGCTTCGCCGGATGCTCGCTCTGGGCAGCGCCCTGGTGTTCGGCACCACCACCCTGGCCGGCGCCGCGCCACTGGCGAAGATCGGGGACGGCGAAGGCCAGGTCGATATCGTCGCCTGGGCCGGCTACATCGAGCGCGGCGAGACCGACAAGGCCTATGACTGGGTGACCGGCTTCGAGAAGGAGACCGGCTGCAAGGTCAACGTCAAGATCGCCGGCACCTCGGACGAGATGGTGGCGCTGATGAACGAGGGCGGCTTCGACCTCGTCACCGCCTCCGGCGACGCCAGCCTGCGCCTGATCTACGGAAAGCGGGTGCAGGAGATCAACACCGACCTAGTGCCGAGCTGGAAGACGATCGACCAGCGGCTGCAGAACGCGCCCTGGTTCACCGTCGACGGCAAGCATTACGGCGTGCCCTACCAGTGGGGCCCGAATGTGCTGGCCTACAACACCGACGTGTTCAAGACCCCGCCGAAGAGCTGGAGCGTCGTGTTCGAGCCGCAGAACCTGCCCGACGGCAAGCCGAACAAGGGCCGGATCGAGGCCTATGACGGGCCGATCTACATCGCCGACGCGGCGCTGTACCTGATGAAGGCGAAGCCCGAGCTGGGGATCAAGGACCCCTATCAGTTGAACGAGGAGCAATACAAGGCGGCGACCGACCTGTTGCGGGGCCAGCGCCAGCTGGTGATGCGCTACTGGCACGACGCGTCGGTCCAGGTTGACGACTTCATCAATGAAGGCGTCGTCGCCTCCTCGACCTGGCCGTTCCAGGTCAACCTGCTGAAGTCGCAGAACAAGCCGGTCGCCAGCGTGATCCCGGAGGAAGGGGCGACAGGCTGGGCCGACACCACCATGCTGCATGCCGACGCGGCACATCCGAACTGCGCCTACAAGTGGATCGAGCATTCGCTGAGCAAGAAGGTCCAGGGCGACCTGGCGGCCTGGTTCGGATCGGTGCCGGTGGTGCCGGCCGCCTGCGAGGGCAATGAGCTGCTGGGCGCCGAGGGCTGCAAGGCCAACGGCTTCGAGAACTTCGACAAGATCCACTTCTGGACCACGCCGCGGCAGCAATGCCCGGATCATCCGGAAGGCTGCGTGCCCTATCTGCGCTGGACCACGGATTACATCGCGATCCTGGGCGGGCGATAGTCTGACGCTCCCGACTCTGTCATCGCCGGGCTTGACCCGGCGATCCAGGGGCCATGAAGACCTGCTCTTGCCGCCCTGGATGCCCGGGTCAAGCCCAGGCATGACAGGAAGGGCGTAGGGCCGCCGCGCCGCCTACCCATCATCGGGCCATTCCCATGACCGACCGCAGCACTGCCGTCCGCTTCGACCATGTCAGCCGCCATTTCGGGGCGGTTCGAGCGGTGGATGATGTCAGCTTCGAGATCCGCGGCGGCGAGTTCTTCTCGATGCTCGGCCCCTCCGGCTCGGGCAAGACCACCTGCCTGCGCCTGATCGCGGGGTTCGAGCTGCCGACGTCGGGCCACCTGCTCCTGCACGGCCGCGACGTCTCGGCCACCCCGCCCTATGATCGCGACGTCAACACGGTGTTCCAGGACTACGCCCTGTTCCCGCATATGAGCGTGTGGGAGAACGTGGCCTACGGATTGATGATCCGGCGCGTGCCGAAGGCCGAGCGCCGCCGGCAGGCGGAGGAGATGCTGGGCATGGTCAAGCTCGGCGACTTCGCCGGCCGCCGGCCGGCCCAGCTGTCGGGCGGCCAGCGCCAGCGCGTCGCCCTGGCCCGCGCCCTGGTCAACCGCCCCTCGGTCCTGCTGCTGGACGAGCCGCTCGGCGCGCTCGACCTCAAGCTGCGCGAGACGATGCAGGAGGAGCTGAAGGCGCTGCAGCGCCAGGTCGGCATCACCTTCATCTATGTCACCCACGACCAGGGCGAGGCCCTGGCGATGAGCGACCGGGTGGCGGTGTTCAACCTCGGCCGGGTCGAGCAGATCGACACGCCGGGCGCGATCTACGACCGGCCGGCCACCGCCTTCGTCGCCGGCTTCGTCGGCGCCTCCAACATGGTGGATGCCGCCACCGCCGGGAAGCTGATGGGCCAGGCCCGGCCCTTCGCACTGCGGCCCGAGCGCATCCGCATCCTGACCAACGGCCAGGCGGTGCCGGCGGATGCGGTGGAGGTGGCGG
>NZ_JANX01000459.1 GCF_000767795.1 Inquilinus limosus MP06
CAGCGATGCCGAGCTGATCGCCGATCTGCGCGGCTATCGCGGCACGCCGGAGGAGGCGCTGGCCGATGCCGAGCTGATGGCCCTGGTGCTGCCGGTGCTGCGGGCGGACTTTCTGCTGGCCGGCACCTATGCCTACCGGCCGCGCCCGGCGCTGCCCTGCCCGGTGCATGTCCTCGCCGGCACCCGCGACGATCTCCGCCGCCCGGCGCTCGAGGCCTGGGGCCGGGAGACGCGCAGCGGCTTCGCCATCGACCTGTTCGAGGGCGATCACTTCTTCCTTCACTCCCGTCAGGCGGAGGTCCTCGGCATCGTCGATGCCGCCCTGTCGCGACGGATGAACGGCGGCCCGGCCGCCACGCTTCAGTGAGTGCCCACGCCATGGATGCCGTGACCACCGCCACGCTGACGATCCGCCCGCTGCGCGACGACGGGCCCCTGCCGCTGCTGGTCGAGCCGGCCGCGGGGACGCCGTCGCTGATCGAGGCGCTGCCGGAGATCCGGCCAATCGTCGACCGTCATCTCGGCGTCGAAGGCGGGCTGCTGTTCCGCGGATTCGCGCTGGACGGCGCCGACGCCTTCCGCGGCTTCGCCGCCGGCTTCGGCCATCCGCTGCTGACCTATGAGTTCGGATCGACCCCGCGCAGCAAGGTGACGCAGGGCGTCTACACCTCGACCGAATACCCGCCGCATCAGCACATCCCGCTGCACAACGAACAGGCCTACACCCGGGACTGGCCGATGAAGATCTGGTTCTACTGCCAGCAGGCGGCGCCGGAGGGGGGCGAGACGCCGATCGCCGACAGCCGCGCCGTCTACCGCGCCATGCCGGCCGGCCTGCGCGACCGCTTCGCCGCGAAGGGGCTGATGTATGTCCGCAACTATGGCAACGGCCTCGACGTCTCCTGGCAGCAGGTGTTCGGCACCGAGGATCGCGGCGAGGTCGAAGCCTATTGCCGCAGCCACGGCATCGACTGCGAGTGGAAGCCGGATGGCGAGCTGCGCACCCGGCAGGTCTGCCAGGGGGCGATCGCCCATCCGGTGAGCGGCGAGATGCTGTGGTTCAACCAGGCGCATCTGTTCCACGTCTCGAACCTGGAGCCCGAGGTGCGGTCGACCCTCATGGAGCTGGTCGACGAGCCGGACCTGCCGCGCAATGTCTATTACGGCGACGGCTCGCCGATCGAGGACGAGACGCTGGCCACCGTCCGCGCGGTGCTGGAGGCGAACAAGATCAGCTTCCCCTGGCGGACGGGCGACGTGCTGATGCTCGACAACATGCTCACCGCCCATGCGCGGGCGCCATTCAAGGGGCCGCGCAAGGTCATCGTCGCCATGGCCGAAGCGCACGGCCTGCACTGACGCTCCGATCCGGAGAACACCGTGTCGCTTCTCGGAATGCTCGTTCGCGGCTCGCGGGTCCTGTTCGCGGCCGCCATCCTCGCCAGCCTGGCCTGCGGGCTGGGCGGGGCGCTGCTGGTGCTGCTGATCAACCGCGCCCTGCACGCGCCGGCGGACACGTTGGCCGACTGGCTGCTGCCCTTCGTCGCCGCGGCATTGCTGGTGATGGTGGCGCAGGTCGGCTCCCGCGCCCTGTTCGCCCGGCTCGGCCAGCAGGCGCTGGGCGGGCTGCGCCAGCACATCGCCGAGGTGGTGGTGGCGGCGCCCTATCGGCGGCTCGAGATCGTCGGTCGGGCGCGGATCCAGTCGCTGCTGACCGATGACGCCTCGGCCATCGCCAATTTCTGCATGGGACTGCCGATCCTGGTGACCAACGGGGTCGTCATCCTCGGCGTCCTCGCCTATCTCGCCGCCCTGTCCTGGACCTTCCTGCTGCTGACCGCCGTGGTGCTGCTGCTCGGCTCGGTCGGCCACCAGCTCAGCTACCGCCGCGTGCTGTCGCATTTCCGCGAGGCAGGCCGCGGCCAGGACCGGCTGTTCGCCCATTTCGAGGCGCTGAACGGCGGCGCCAAGGAGCTGAAGCTGAATGCCGGCAAGGCGCGCCGCTTCCTCGACGCGGTGCTGGCCGAGGCGATCGACGCGGTGGCCAAAAGCCGGGTCCGCGGCCTGTCGCTGCTGGCTTTCGCCGATGGCTGGGGCCGGCTGCTGTTCATGGCCACGATCGGCACGGCGCTGTTCGCCCGAATCTGGATCGCACCGGCGGATGCCGGCGTCGTCTCCGGCTATGTCATCGCCTTCCTCTACATCATGGGCCCGCTGGAAGGGCTGCTGGGCAACATCCCGCATATCGGCATGGCCCGGGTGGCGCTCGGCCGCATCGACGAGACGGTGCGGGCGCTGGAGGCGGGGAAGGGCGGCGAGACCCCGGCGCCGCTGCCGGCCGAGCCGGAGGTCACGCTGGTTCTGGAGGGCGTCACTCACGGCTATTACGACGAGCGCGAGGACGAGGTCTTCACCCTCGGCCCGATCGACCTGACGCTGCGGCCGGGCGAGATCACCTTCCTGGTCGGCGGCAACGGCAGCGGCAAGACCACGCTGGCCAAGCTGGTCACGGGCCTCTACGCGCCCGAGGCCGGTACCATCCGTGTTAACGGCCGGGCGCCGGCCGCGCCGGGCGGCGAGGAGCACCGGCGGCTGTTCTCGGCCGTGTTCTCCGACTTCCACCTGTTCGAGACGCTGCTGGAGGCGGCGGACGGGTCGCTCGATGACCGTGCCAACACCTGGCTGCGCCAGCTCCATCTCGACCACAAGGTCGCGGTCCGCGGCGGCGCGTTCTCCACCCGCGACCTGTCGCAGGGCCAGCGCAAGCGCCTGGCCCTGGTGGCGGCCTGCCTCGAAGACCGGCCGGTGATGGTGTTCGACGAATGGGCGGCCGACCAGGACCCGCAGTTCAAGGACGTGTTCTACCGCGAGGTCCTGGCCGAGCTGAAGGCGCGGCGCAAGACCGTGCTGGTCATCACCCATGACGACCGCTGGTTCCCCCTGGCCGACCAGCTGGTCAAGCTCGAGCGCGGCCGGGTGGTCGAGCGCAGCGGCCCCGCCGCGGCCGGGCCGGCGCCGGTCCGCGCCGTCAACGGCCGCGATCTCTCCCTTTCGCCGGTGTCATGAGGTTCGCCGTGAGCGACGCTGCCTTCGATCTCCGCCCGCGCCGCGACGCCGCCGCCCCGCTGGCCCTCGACTACGCCGATGCCGAGACGCTGATCGAGCTGCTGCGCCGCCGTGCCGCCGCCGATCACGGCGGGCCGGCGCTGCGTTTCCTGCACGATGGCGAGACGGTGGGCGACACCCTCGACTACCGCACGCTGGACCGGCAGGCCCGGACGGTCGCGGCCCATCTGCAGGCCGTCGCCGCGCCGGGCGACCGGGCGCTGATCCTGCTGAACAGCGGGCCGGACTACGTCGCCTCCTTCTTCGGCTGCCTCTATGCCGGGGTGATCGCCGTGCCGGCCTATCCGCCGGAGGGCATGAGCCTGCACCATGTCGAGCGGCTGCAGGGCATGATCGAGGATGCCGGCGCCGCCCTGCTGCTGACCGACCGGCGGCACCAGGCCTCGGTCGAGGCCCTCCGCGCCGGGCAGGACGGCGCCGCCGTGGTCGCGGTCGACACCCTGTCGCCGGCCCTGGCGGAGGAGTGGCGGCCGCATCCGGCGAAGGGCGGCGACATCGCCTTCCTGCAATACACCTCGGGATCGACCGCGAACCCCAAGGGCATCGAGGTCACCCACGGCAACCTGATCGACAACCAGCGGATGATGGTGCATGGCGGGGGCATCACCGCCGACGACGTGCTGGTCTCCTGGCTGCCGCTCTATCACGACATGGGGCTGATCGCCGGGCTGATCCTGCCCTTCTTCGCCGGCGTGCCGCTGGTGCTGATGTCGCCGCAGCACTTCCTGGCCCGGCCGGCGCGGTGGCTGGAGGCGATCCACCGCTTCGGCGGCACCTTCAGCGGCGGCCCCGACTTCGCCTTCCGATTGTGCGTCGAGCGGATCAGCGACAAGACCGTGGCCGGCCTCGACTTGCGGTCCTGGCAATTCGCCTTCTGCGGGTCGGAGCCGGTGCGGGCCGACACCATGGCGGATTTCGCCGCCCGCTTCGCCCCGGCCGGCTTTCGGCGCGAGACGCTGGCCCCGAGCTACGGCCTGGCCGAGGCCACGCTGACCATGTCCTGCAGCCCGCGCCCGCACGACTACGTCACGCTGCGCGTCGATCCCGAGGCGCTGGCTGCGCATCGCGTGGTGCCGAGCGGCGAGGGCGTCGAGCTGGTCAGCAGCGGCCGGCCGATCCGGCCGGAGCAGTTGCGCATCGTCGACCCCGTGACGCTGGAGACACTGGGCGAGGGCATGGTGGGCGAGGTCTGGGTGGCCGGCGGCAGCGTCACCCGCGGCTACTGGCGCAACCCGAAGGCGACCGGCGAGGCCTTCCTCGACCGCGGCGAAGGACTCTGGCTGCGCAGCGGCGACCTGGCCTTCCTGCACGAGGGCGAGCTCTACATCACCGGCCGGCGCAAGGATGTGATCATCATCCGCGGCCAGAACCGCTATCCCCAGGACATCGAGAAGGCGGTCGAGGCCGGCGTGCCCGAAATCCGCAAGGGCCGGGTCTCGGCCTTCGCGGTCGAGCATGACGGCCGCGAGAGCATCGGCGTCGCGGTCGAGATCAGCCGCGAGACCCAGCGCAAGGTGCCGGTGCAGGCGCTGGTCGAGGCGGTCGAGCGGGTCATCGTCGAGATGCAGCAGGAGCCGGCGGCGCTGGTGGCGCTGCTCGACCCCGGCACGCTGCCCAAGACCACCAGCGGCAAGCTGCAGCGTTCCGCCTGCCGCGACCGGCTGCTCTCGGGCGAGCTGCGAGCCTTCCATCTCTACCGCCGTCCCTCGGCCGCCGCAGGGGCGAAGGATCGGGAGCCGCCGCGGGACGGGACCGAGCGGCGCCTGGCCGACACCTGGAGCGAGCTGCTGGATTGCGGCCCGATCGGCCGCGGCGACCGGTTCCTGGCCCTGGGCGGTCATTCGCTGCTGGCGCTGCAGGCGATCGACCGGATCCGCGCGGAATTCGGCGTCGAGCTGCCGCTGCGCGAGATCTTCGCGCCGCACAGCCTGGCCGAGCTCGCCGCCAAACTGGACGCGGCGCCGCGCCAGGCGCCGGAGGCCGGGCTGCCGCCGGTCATGGCCGAACCGCGGCGGCCGGAGATGCCGCTGTCCCTGGCGCAGCAGCGCCTGTGGCTGGCCGAGCGGCTGGCGGGGGAGGCGGCGCGCAGCGCCTACAACCTCACCGGCCAGCTGCGGCT
>NZ_JANX01000460.1 GCF_000767795.1 Inquilinus limosus MP06
GCCGGTGCGCGACGCCGCCAGGCTGGCCAGGATCGCCAGGCCCAGCGCCCCGCCCATCATGAAGGCGGTGTTGACCATGCCGGAGGCGAGGCCGGATTCGGTCGGGCCAACCTCGCTGATCGCCGCCAGCAGCACCGGGTTCAGCGCCATGCCGCAGCCCAGGCCCAGCAGCAGCATCCCGGGCAGGACGTGCAGCGTGAAGCTGCCGCCGACCGGGGCCCAGGCGAACAGCGCCAGCCCGGCGGCCGCCAGCAGCAGCCCGACCACGATCGGCAGGCGGATGCCGACGCGCATCACCAGCTTCGCCGACAGGCCCAGCGAGAAGGCGGCCATGATCAGGTTGGCCGGCAGGAAGGCCAGGCCAACCTCCATCGGGCCATAGCCCAGCACCTGCTGCATGTAGAGGGCCGAGAGGAAGAACCAGGCGAACATGGCCGCGGCCCACAGCGTGCCGATGACGTTGGCCACGGCCAGGCTGCGCAGGCGGAACAGGCCCAGCGGCATCAGCGGCGCGGCCACGCGGGTCTCGATCGCCACGAACACCGCCAGCAGCACCACGGCGCCGCCGAGCAGGCCGAGGGTTTGGGCCGAGGTCCAGCCGGCGTCGTTGCCGTTGACGATGGCATAGACCGCCAGCATCAGCGCCGCGGTGACGGTGACCGCCCCGGCGATGTCCAGCCGCCGGTCCGCCGCATCGCTGCGGGTGGCCGGCAGCAGGGCCAGCGACAGGCCGAACACGGCAATGCCGATCGGCAGGTTGATCAGGAAGATCCAGTGCCAGCTCAGCGCCCCGGTCAGCAGGCCGCCCAGCAGCACGCCGATGCTGCCGCCGCCGGCGCAGACGAAGCCGTAGACGCCCATCGCCTTGGCCCGGTCCGCCGGCTCGGTGAACAGGTCCATGATCAGCGACAGGGCGACGGCGGAGACGACGGCACCGCCCAGCCCCTGGATCGCCCGCGCGGCGACCAGCACGCCCTGGCCGGTCGACAGGCCGCAGGCCAGCGACGCCAGGGTGAAACCGGCGAGGCCGATCAGGAACAGCCGGCGGTGGCCGAACAGGTCGCCCAGCCGGCCGCCCAGCAGCAGGAAGCCGCCGAAGGTCAGCAGATAGCCGTTCACCACCCAGGCCAGGGTCGAGTCGTTGAAGCCGAGATCGGTCTTGATCGAGGGCAGCGCCACGTTCACGACGGTCGAATCCAGCACGATCATCAGGACGCCGAGGCACAGCACGGTCAGCGCCAGCCAACGCCCGTTGTGGGGTGCCGCCGCACGAGATTCGGCAGGGCGGTCCGTCATGGCGTTCTCCCTTTTTCGGGTTGGCCGACGGGTCGGCGGTCTCGTTTGTTAACTCAAGAGTTTAGTATCATGCCGCTGCCGGACGGGGCAAGGCCCCGACCTCAGCGTGCCGGCGTCAGCTCAGCCCCTCATGCCGCAGCGCCAGCTGCACCGCCGGCCGGGCGTTGACCCGGTCGAAATAGGCCGGCAGCGGGTCGGGCCGCGGCAGCTTCAGGTCCCGGGCCCAGCGCAGCATGACGTAGAGATAGGCGTCGGCGACGCTCATCTCCGCGCCGAACAGGTAGTCGCCGGGCAGCCGCTCGGCGAGATAGTCGAGGCGCTGCGCCACCACCTCGTCGACGACCTGCTTCTCCTGGTCGCTGGTCGGGAAGATCGACCGGATCAGCAGCTTGTGCAGCTCGGCGCCGATGAAGCTCAGCATCTCCGCCAGCCGGATCCACCCCATCTCGCCGCCCGGAGCCAGATGCGGCGCGCGCTGGGCGACCCAGGTCAGGATCGCGGCGTTCTCGGTCAGCACCGTGCCGTCGTCGAGCACCAGCGCCGGGACGTAGCCCTTCGGGTTGACCGCGGTGAAGTCGTCGCCCGATTCGGTGCGCCGGGTCGGGATGTCGACCCGGATGCGCTCGAACTCCAGCCCGGCCTCGTGCAGGGCGATGTGGTCGGCCAGGCTGCAGGCGCCGGGGGCGAGGTACAGCTTCATCGGAAAGCCTCCTGTTGTCTGGTCACGACCCGGCGTCCGGCAGGGAGCCGAAATAGACCACCACCTCCCGGACCTTGCCGTCCTGGAAGCGGACATGCTCGACGTTGCGGAAGCGGACGCCGGATGTGAGGTCGAGCTCGTATTGTACCAGGGCCTCGTCGCCACGGTCGAACAGCCGCTCGAGGTTGAAGCGGCGGATGCCCTCGCTGTTCGGCCAGCAGCGCTCGAAATAGGCCGCCCGGTCGATGCGGTCGTCATAGGGGCTGGTGAAGGTGAAGTCCTCGCCCACCAGGCTCTCGATCGCCGCCCGATCCTTGGTCTCATAGGCCCTGTAATAGGCCCGGATCAGGTCGGGGATGTCGGTCTTGCCCATCGCTCGCTCCTCCGGTTGTGGGACGGGGCGGGTCAGTGCGCCGCCCGGCGCCGCAGGAAGGCGTCGAGCTTGTCCAGGATCTCGCGCCAGCCGCCCTCGCGGATCTCCGGCCGGTCGCCGCCGTCCAGGAACGCCGCCTGCTCGGTGAAGACCAGCCGGGTGCCGTCGCCGTCGGGCAGCAGCTCGACCGTGCTCAGCGAGGCCGAGATCCGGGTGTCGCCGCGGTCGATGGTGTAGCTGAACACGATCCGCCGGTCGGGCACGATGTCGGCATAGTGCGTCTCGTTGCGGTAGACCGGGTCGCCGGCCGGGCCGAAGCGGCTGGTCTCAATGCCGCCGACGCGGAAGTCGAATCGCGGTTCGGCCAGCACCCAGTCGTCGCCGGGTGAGCCCCAGACCAGCCGGGCGGCGGGGTCGGCCCAGGCCCTGAACACGCGGGACGGCGGCGCGTCGAAGCGGCGCCGGATGGTGAAGCCGCCATGCTGCACGGATCGCTCGCTCATGACGGTTCCTCCGGTGCGGCCTGTTTCTTAAGTGATGACTTCAGTATCATGGCGGAAGCGGCAAGGGCAAGGCGACACGCCGGCTGGTTTTGACCTGGACCGCAGCGGCGCGGTAGAAGCAGCCCCTTCCGGTTCCCATCACAACACCTCCGGTCGTTCGATGATCTCCATCAGCCAGCGCATTGCCGACGAGCTCTCCGTGCGCGAGGCCCAGGTCGCCGCCGCGGTCGAGCTGCTCGACGGCGGCGCGACCGTCCCGTTCGTCGCCCGCTACCGCAAGGAGGCGACGGGCGGGCTGGACGACGCCCAGCTGCGCACGCTGGACGAGCGGCTGCGCTACCTGCGCGAGCTGGAGGAGCGCCGGAAGACGATCCTCGACAGCATCGCCGAGCAGGGCAAGCTGGACGACGCGCTGCGCGTCCAGATCGAGGCGGCCGACACCAAGGCCCGGCTCGAGGACATCTACCTGCCCTACAAGCCGAAGCGCCGGACCAAGGCGATGATCGCCCGCGAGGCCGGGCTGGAGCCGCTGGCCGACTCGCTGCTGGGCGACCCGACCCGCGACCCGCAGGAGGCCGCCGCCGCCTTCGTCGACGCCGAGAAGGGCGTGGCCGACGCCGCCGCGGCGCTGGACGGCGCGCGGTCGATCCTGGTCGAGCGCTTCGGCGAGGATGCCGACCTCATCGGCAGCCTGCGCGAGGAGGCCTGGACCCGCGGCCGGCTGCTGTCGAAGGTGCGCGAGGGCAAGGAGCAGGCGGGCGCCAAGTTCTCCGACTATTTCGACTATGCCGAGAAGCTGACCAAGCTGCCGTCGCACCGCATCCTGGCCCTGTTCCGGGGCGAGAAGGAGGAGGCGCTGTCGCTGACGTTGGAGCCGGAGGAGCTGCCCGACTCGGCGGACCGCAAGGCGCCGGGCCTGTACGAGCAGCGCATCGCCCGCCGCTTCGGCATCGCCGACCAGGGCCGGCCGGGTGATGCCTGGCTGGCCGAGACGGTGCGCTGGGCCTGGCGCACCAAGATCCTGGTGCATCTCGACATCGACCTCCGGCTGCGCCTGTGGCAGGCGGCGGAGGAGGAGGCGGTGAAGGTCTTCGCCGGCAACCTGCGCGACCTGCTGCTGGCGGCGCCGGCTGGCACCCGCGCCACCATGGGCCTCGACCCCGGCTTCCGCACCGGGGTGAAGGTCGCCGTGGTCGACTCCACCGGTAAGGTCGTCGCCACCACCGCGATCTTCCCGCATGAGCCGCAGAAGCGCTGGGACGAGTCGATCGCCACCCTGGCCGAGCTGGCCCAGGCGCATGCGGTGGACCTGGTCGCCATCGGCAACGGCACGGCGTCGCGCGAGACCGACAGGCTGGCGGCCGAGCTGATGAAGCGGCATCCGGAGCTGAAGCTGACCAAGGCGGTGGTGTCGGAGGCCGGAGCCTCGGTCTACTCCGCCTCGGCCTTCGCCTCGCAGGAGCTGCCGGAGCTCGACGTGTCGCTGCGCGGGGCGGTGTCGATCGCCCGCCGGCTGCAGGACCCGCTGGCGGAGCTGGTGAAGATCGACCCGAAGTCGATCGGCGTCGGCCAGTACCAGCACGACCTCAGCGAGACCAAGCTGTCGCGCTCGCTCGACGCCGTGGTCGAGGATTGCGTGAACGCGGTCGGCGTCGACCTCAACACCGCCTCGGCGCCGCTGCTGGCGCGGGTGTCGGGCGTCGGCGAGGGGCTGGCCCAGAACATCGTGCAGCACCGCGACGCCAACGGCCCGTTCAAGGTCCGCTCGGCGCTGAAGGACGTGCCGCGGCTGGGGCCCAAGGCGTTCGAGCAATGCGCCGGCTTCCTGCGCATCCCGAACGGCGACGACCCGCTCGACGCCTCGGGCGTGCATCCGGAGGCCTATCCGGTGGTGCGCCGGATCATCGAGGCCACGGGCGGCGAGATCAAAGCGCTGATCGGCGACAGCGGGACGCTGCGCGGCCTGGAGCCGGAGCGCTTCACCGACGAGACCTTCGGCGTGCCGACGGTGACCGACATCCTGCGCGAGCTCGAGAAGCCGGGCCGCGACCCGCGCCCGGCCTTCAAGACCGCGACCTTCAAGGAGGGCGTCGAGAAGCTGTCCGACCTGCAGCCCGGCATGGTGCTGGAGGGGGTGGTGACCAACGTCGCGGCCTTCGGCGCCTTCGTCGATATCGGCGTGCACCAGGACGGGCTGGTGCACATCTCGGCGATGTCGAAGACCTTCGTGAAGGACCCGCGCACGGTGGCCAAGCCGGGCGACGTGGTGAAGGTCAAGGTGCTGGAGGTCGACCCGCAGCGCAAGCGCATCGGCCTGACCATGCGGCTCGACGACGACGGCCAGTCGCGGCCGCCGCGGCGCGAGGGCGGCGCC
>NZ_JANX01000461.1 GCF_000767795.1 Inquilinus limosus MP06
GCGCCCGGGCGACGAAGGGCGCCCAGGGCCAGCCGGCCTCGCCCATCCGCGCCGCCAGCGCCGCCGGGTCGCTGCGTTCGTCCGCCATCGGGATGGAAAGGCCGCGCAGCAGCGTCTCGGCCAGGCGGGGCAGGGCGATCGCCGCATCCTCCAGGCTCGCCGGCACCGGCAGGCCGAGGGCGGCGGCCAGGCCGCGCGGGGTCGGCACGCAGAACCGGCCGGGCCGGGCGAAGGCGAACAGCTCCAGCAGGTCGAAGGCGCCCATCACCTCCAGGCCGCAGCGCCGGCCCACCGCCTTGGCGTGGCACAGCAGCAGCGGCGGCCCGTCGACCCGGCGGCGCAGCGCCGCGGCGTCCAGCGCCACCAGCTCGCCATCCTCGGTCAGCAGCACGCCGCCCTCCGGCGCCAGCACCAGCGGCTCGGCGTCGGGCAGGGTCAGGGAAAGGGCGGGCGGCGCGATCATGCGCGCACTATAGGGGCGCGCGGCGCCGGCACCAGCCCCGACGATGCCCTCTGGTCACGAATTGTTCCTGTCGGCTGCACCCCACGAGTCCCCCCCTCCCCTCGCGGGAGGGGGGTAGGGGGAGGGGGGTCGTGCCGCGAGAGCGAATGCTTGAGGCGGGGCCGGAGTCCGTGATCAGCAACCCCCTCCCCCTGGCCCCCTCCCGCAAGGGGAGGGGGGACTAGGGAAGAAGCGGGAGAGGCAACGCGTCGGCTCAGCCCTGCGCCGTCGACGCCGCGTAGATCTCGTCGACCGAGGCCGCGATCGCCGCGTTGAACTCGGCGTCGGTCATGTCGCGCTTCAGATCCTCGACCAGAGCGCGCGAGAAGCTGGCGATCATGCCGGGGTTGCGGGCCAGGCGGCGGCAGGCATCGGCGCGGGTGTAGCCGCCGGACAGGGCCACCACCCGCTGCACCGCCTTGTGGGCGATCAGCTCGGCATAGAAGCCCGGCTCCTCCGGGATGGTCAGCTTCAGCATCACCTGCTGGCCGGCCGGCAGCTTGTCGAGGCCCTTCAGGATCTCGGCGCGCAGGATGGTCTCGGCGCCTTTCTTGTCCGGGCTCTTGATCAGCACCTCCGGCTCCAGGATCGGCATCAGCCCGTGGGCGGAGATCTGCGCCCCCAGCTCGAACTGCTGCGCCACCAGCGCGGCGATGCCGGTCGGCGACGCCAGGTTGGCGACCGAGCGCATCTTGGTGCCGTAGACGCCCAGCGCCTTGGCCCGCTCCAAGAGGGCGTCGAGGCCCGGGATCGGCTTCATCAGGCTGACGCCGTCGGCCTCGGGCTGCAGCCCCTTGTCGACCTTCAGGAACGGCGCCACGCCGCGCTCCTTCCACAGGAACTCGGGCACCGGCCTGCCCTGGGCCTGGCCGTCCATGGTCTTCTCGAACAGGATCGCGCCGATCACCTTGTCGCCGGTGAAGGACGGCGCGGTCATGATCCGCACCCGCATCTCGTGCATCAGCCGGAACATCTCGTCGTCGCCGCCATAGGCGCTGTCCGGGATGCCGTAGAGCCGCAGCGCGCCAGGGGTGGACCCGCCGCTCTGGTCCAGCGCGGCGATGAATCCGGGTTTCCGCGCCATCTGCGCCGCCATCGCGTCCTGGGTCATCGCTCGAATCCTCCTGGTTCCGGCCTTGGGCGGGAGGACAGGACCTCAACCGCCGGCCTGTGGGGTGGCCCCCGTTGTGGCATGCCGGCCGCCGGCGGCGCAATCCTCGCCCGTCCGGCATGCCGGGCATGCCGGAATTCGGCACGAATCCGACCGATCGCGCCTTGCCGGCCCTCGCCGCTGGTCTAGACTGTGGCGGTTCCGTCCCCCGAGGTTCTCCCGATGCCGTTCCCGCTGTCCCGTCGTGCCCTGCTCTCCGGCGTCGGCGCCGCAGCGATGCTCGGAGCCATGCCGCGCGGCGCCCGGGCGCAGACCCCGGTCAAGGGCGGCACCCTGACCGTGGCGGCGGACACCGAGCCGCGCAACCTGAACCCGGCGCTGGTCGCCTCCAACGGCGTGTTCTACGTCGCCAGCAAGGTGGTCGAGCCGCTGGCCGAGATGGCCTATGACGGCAAGCTGACACCGGTGCTGGCCACCGCCTGGCAGGGCAGCGACGACGGCAAGTCCGTCACCTTCACCCTGCGCGACGGCGTCACCTGGCATGACGGCCAGCCCTTCACCTCGGCCGACGTCGCCTTCTCGGCGACGGAGCTGTGGAGCAAGCGGCAGAATCTCGGCCGGGTGGTGTTCAAGGACCTGGAAGGGGTGGACACGCCGGACGACCGCACCGCCGTGTTCCGCTTCGCCACGCCGATCCCGCTGCAGCTGGTGGAGAACGCGCTGCCGGCCCTCACCGCCGTGGTGCCGAGGCACCTGTACGAGGGCGCGGACATCGACAGCAACCCGCACAACGAGCAACTGGTCGGCACCGGCCCCTTCCTGTACCGGGAGCACAAGCCGGGCGAATACTACCTGCTGGAGCGGAACCCCGGCTACTGGGGCCAGGGCGGCCTGCCCTATCTCGACCGCATCGTCTACCGCGTGCTGCCGGACCGCGGCGCCATCGCCGCGGCGCATGAGGCGGGGGAGATCCAGCTCTCCGCCTTCTCCGCCGTGCCGCTGGAGGAGCTGGAGCGGCTGAAGGGCCTGCCGGAGCTCGCGGTGGTGCGCAAGGGCTATGAGGGCATCACCTACCAGCTGACGGTGGAGATCAACCACCGGCGCAAGGAGCTGGCGGATGCCCGCGTGCGCCGCGCCATCGCCCATGCCATCGACCAGGGCTATGTCGTCGACACCATCTTCCGCGGCACTGCGGCGGCGGCCACCGGCCCGGTGCCGAAGACCGGCGTGCCCTTCTACACGCCGGACGTCGCGACCTATCCGTTCGACCCGAAGCAGGCCGAGGCGCTGCTGGACGAGGCCGGCTATCTCCGGAAGGACGGCGGCATGCGCTTCGCCCTGCGCCTGCTGCCGGCGCCGTGGTTCGAGCAGACGCGCCAGATGGGCGACTATCTGCGCCAGGCGCTGCGCGCGGTGGGCATCGACGCGACGCTGGTGACCAACGACGCGGCCGGCCACACCAAGGCGGTGTACACCGACCACGCCTTCGACCTGGCGATCGGCTCGCCGGTCTACCGCAACGACCCGGCGATCTCGACCACCATCCTCTATCGCGGCGGCCTGCCGGACGGCGTGCCGTTCTCGAACCAGTACGGCTATGACGACCCGGCGATGAACGACCTGATCGACCGCGCGGCGGTGGAGCTGGACCGGGGTCGGCGCATCGATCTGTACAAGCAGTTCCAGAGCCGTGCCGCCGACCAGCTGCCGCTGATCGTGGCGGCGGAGTTCACCTTCATCACCGTCGCCAGCCGCCGGCTGCACAACATCGCCACCAATCCGCGCTGGGCGACGTCGTCCTGGGCGGATACGTGGCTGGAGGGGTGAGAGGCGGGGCTCCCTGTCCGGCACCCCGCCGCCTTCCCGTCACCGTCATTGCGAGCGCAGCGAAGCAATCCAGGGCCAATGCGAACCGGCCCCTGGATTGCTTCGTCGGCTTCGCCTCCTCGCAATGACGGCGAGGGCTGCCTTGGCGATGGGCGACAACCCGCGGGCTTGACGGCCTTTCGATGTAGAAACATATCTACACCGAACGGAGGCGCCGCATGCCCACCACCCTTTCCAGCCGCGAATTCAACCAGGACACCGGCCGGGCCAAGAAGCTCGCCGGCAACGGCCCGGTGTTCATCACCGACCGCGGCCGGCCCGCCCACGTGCTGCTGACGATCGAGGACTACTGCAAGCTGGCCGGCGGCGGGCGCAGCATCGTCGACATGCTGGCGATGCCGGGGCAGGAGGACATCGAATTCGAGCCCGGGCGCCTGGACGGCCCGCTGCACCGGCCGGCCGACCTGTCCTGATGTTCCTGCTCGACACGAATGTCGTCTCGGAGCTGCGGCGGGCGACCTTCGGCAAGGCCGATCCGGCCGTCACCGCCTGGGCCGCGGCGGTTCCGCCGGACAGCCTGTTCGTGTCGGCGATCACCATCCTGGAACTGGAGCACGGCGTGCTGCTGGTCGAGCGGCGAGACCCGGCGCAGGGCGCGCGGCTGCGCGGCTGGATGCAGGGGGCGGTGCTGCCGGCCTTCGCCGGCCGCATCCTCCCGGTCGACACCGAGGTGGCGATCCGCTGCGCCGCCTTGCACGTGCCGGATCCGTGGGCCGACCGCGACGCGCTGATCGCGGCCACGGCACTGGTTCATGCCATGACGGTGGTGACTCGGAACACGGCCGACTTTGCTCCGACCGGGGTGCGGCTGCTCAACCCGTGGAGCGCAGGGCGGTGAGGCGCCGTGGGCCTTTCCGACGGTGCCTTGCCTGCTCCGGAACATGTTAACAGGTTGCTAAATGTGCGCTGTCGCCGTAATTCTCAATCTTGGGCTTCTGATAATTATCTGATTTCACGGGAATATACTATGTCGTATCAACGGCAAATCAGCAGGGTTAATAGAGACAGATATCAAAAGAAACTTCGAACTATGCTTTCTAGATCGAAGGATAGTGATTTTTTCAAAATGATATGGGCTCTCGATGCGATGAAGTCGGGACGGCCGGAGGAGGCCAGGCGATACCTTAGCTTTCCGGAGGCGGCCGCTACTTCTGATCCTACGTCAAAATACGCCATACATGATTGGGAGCTCGAAACCCTCGTCATGCAGCTTTTATGTCAGGAAAAAGAAGAGAAGAGAGAAGGAAAAAATAGAATCGCAAACTGTGAGTCATTCGAATTTTCCTCGAGAATAATAAATGTACTCAGAAATTTTGAGAATGCGGAAGCTGGAGTATATCTTGATAGTTTAAATATTCTATTAGAATTACATAGAATCTCACATAGGCAATTTTCTTGGCAAAGAGGTTATTTCAATGTAGTTCAGTTTTATAGATATTATTTCATATATGGTCAAGGGAATTTGGCTGCATTCTTTGAGAAAAAATATGGATTGACGATAAGTGATTTTTCAATGGTTGGATTCGCAATGTATTCGGCAGCAAAGAAGGCGCCATGGATTAATGCGGCATCTGTTAGTTCGTTGTCCTCTGTTGGTATATCTCCGATGGTATCTGCCACGGCGTTAAGATTGCTCTCTGTACCGATTCTGCGAGCCAGGAAAGAGGCGCTAGACCTAAAGAGGAATTCCGAGAGATCGAGTGGTGGCCCCCTGCCTGTTGCCTATCAGCCAAGCTACTTAAG
>NZ_JANX01000462.1 GCF_000767795.1 Inquilinus limosus MP06
GACCAGGGCTGGCCGGTCGCGGTGTGGAACCGCAGCCCGGCGGCGGAGGAGCCGCTGCTGGCCAAGGGCGCGGTCCGGGCGGCGACCCCGGGCGAGGCCGCGGCGGACGGCATCGTCCTGTCCATGGTGGCCGACGATGCGGCGCTGAAGAGCGTGACCACCGGCGATGCCGGCATCCTGTCCGGCCTGCCCCAGGGCGGCGTGCATGTGTCGATGAGCACGGTCAGCCCGGCGATCGCCGCCGACCTCGCGACGGCGCATCAGGCGGCGGGGGTGGCCTATCTCGGGTCTCCGGTCTTCGGCCGGCCGCCGGTCGCGGGCTCGGGCCAGCTCCGGATCGCGGTCTCCGGCCCGGCCGCGGCCAAGGACAAGGTCCGGCCGGTGCTGGAGACGCTCGGCCAGATGCATGATTTCGGCGAAGCGCCCGAGGCCGCGAACGTGGTGAAGCTCGGCGGCAACTTCATGATCGCGGCGGCGATCGAGGCGATGGCCGAGACCTTCACCCTGCTGGAGAAGCACGGTGTCTCCGCCCGCCAGGCGCATGAGCTGTATTCCAGCTCGATCTTCGCCGCGCCGGTCTACAAGCTCTATGGCGGCGCCATCGTCGACCGGGCGTTCTCGCCGCCCGGCTTCCGCATGCCGCTCGGCCTCAAGGATGTCGGGCTGGCGATGGCGGCGGGCGAGAAGGCCGGGGTGCCGCTGCCCTTCGCCGCGGTGCTGCGCGAGCGCTTCATCGGCTCGATCGCCCGCGGCCGCGGCGACCTGGACTGGAGCGCGATCGCCCTCGACGCCGCCGAAGCGGCCGGGCTGAAGGTGGAGTGAGGCGACTTACTGCCCTTTCTCATCCTCCCCCTCCCCTCGCGGGAGGGGGAGAGTAAACGGGACATATCCGACCTTATTCCGCTGCCGGCTCAGCCACTCTGTGTTGGCGCTGCCATAGCGCCGCATAAAGCCCGTCCCGGGCCAGCAGCGCGGCGTGGCTGCCGCGCTCGGCCACCTGGCCGCGGTCCAGCACCAGGATCTCGTCGGCATGGACCACGGTCGACAGGCGGTGGGCGATGATCAGGGTCGAGGTGCCGCGCGAGGCCTCGGCCAGCCGCTCCTGGATCGCCTGCTCGGTGGCGCTGTCGAGCGACGAGGTCGCCTCGTCGAAGATGAACAGCCGCGGCTGCTTCAGCACCGCGCGGGCGATGGCGACGCGCTGCTTTTCGCCGCCCGACAGCTTCAGCCCGCGTTCGCCGACCAGCGTGTCCCAGCCATCCGGCAGCCCGGCGACGAAGCGGTCCAGCTGGGCGATCCGGGCCGCCGCCTCGACCTCCGCGCGCGTCGCCTCCGGCCGGCCGAAGACCAGATTATCGAACAGCGTCTCGTTCAGCAGCACCGTGTCCTGCGGCACCACGGCGATGGCGGCGCGCAGCGAGCCCTGAGTGATGTCGCGCAGGTCGTGGCCGTCGATCAGGATCCGGCCGGCCGACGGGTCGTAGAAGCGGAACAGGAGGCGGGCGATGGTCGACTTGCCGGCGCCGGACGCGCCGACCACCGCCACCGTCCGCCCGGCCGGCAGGGTGAAGCTGACGTCGCGCAGGATCGGCCGGCGAGGGTCATAGGCGAAGGAGACGTGCTCGAAGGCCAGGTCGCCGCGGCCGGGCGGCAGCGGCACGGCGTTGGGTGCGTCCGTCACCTCCGGCGTCTCGTCCAGCAGCGCGAACATCTGCTCGACCGACCCCAGCGAGTTGCGGATCACCCGGTACAGGCGGCTCAGCTGCTCCAGCGGCCGGGCTAGGCGGACGAAATAGGTGTTCAGCAGCACCAGGTCGCCGACCGACATGGTGCCGGCCTGCACTGCCCGGCCGCCGAGGATCAGGAGGATGGCGAGGCCGAGGCTCAGCACCGTCATCTGGGCGATGCCGTTCAGGCTGCGCAGCGCCAGGCCGCGCGCGGCCAGCCGCTCCACCTCCTCCAGCCGCTCGTCGTAGCGGCGGCCGATCGCGCCCTCGGCGCCGAAATACTTCACCGTCTCGTAGTTGATCAGGCTGTCGATGGCGACGGCATGGGCGCTGCTGCTCTCCCGGTTCATGGTCCGGATCGTGCTTCGCAGGCTGTCGGCGCCCAGCGTCATGGCCCAGGCGAAGGCCGCCAGGGTGGCGGCGGTGACCAGGGCATAGAAGGGCGGCAGATGCGCCAGCAGGATGACGCAGGTGGCGGCGATCTCGATCAGCAGCGGCAGGATGCGGAAGGCGACGTCGTAGATCAGCTCGCGGATGCCGGACAGGCCGCGGCCGAGATCTTCGCTGACCGCGCCGGTGCGGCGGCCGAGATGGAAGCGCAGCGACAGCCCGTGCAGATGGGTGAAGAAGGTGCGGCTCAGCCGCCGGACGAGGCGGTGCTCGATCGGGCCGTAGGCGGCGTATTGCAGCTCGCCCAGGATGCGCCCGACCCAGGAGGCGACGGCATAGGCGGTGATCACGCCCATCGCCCCGACCGCCCAGGCATTGGCCTTGCCGGCATAGGCATCGATCGCCAGCGAGAACAGCAGCGGCACCAGCGCCACGGCGAAGGAGGACAGGAACACCAGCGCCACGCAGGCCAGGATGCGCAGCCGCACGCCCCAGCTCTCGCCCCGCCACAGATAGGGCATGACCCGGGCCAGCGTGGCCAGGTCGCCGCGCGCGCTGTGGTCCCCCCGGGGCGGTGTCATCGACATGGCCGGACTCGCATCGTCTCCGTCTCATCCTAATACACGGCCGGCACCGGCATCCCGTCGCCCTTGCTCCGCGGATCGAATCATGTAACTTTCAAAGTTACATGAAACGCAACGAACGCCTTTCCGCCGCTCTCCATGTGCTGGTGCACATGGTCGCGCGGCCCGACACGGCCCTGACCTCGGCCGAGATGGCGGCCTTCGTCGGCACCAACCCCGTGGTGATCCGGCGCGGCTTCGCCGGCCTGCGCGAGGCCGGCATCGTCAGCTCGGTCAAGGGCCATGGCGGCGGCTGGCGCCTGGCCCGGCCGCCGGAGGCGATCACCCTGGCCGAGATCCAGCACGCCCTGGGCGAGCGGGTGGTCTCGCTCACCGCCTTCGAGGTGGGCCAGCCGACCTGCCTGATCCTGCGCGCGGTCACCGCCGCGCTGGACGAGGCGATGCAGGAGGCCGAACGCGCGCTGGACCGGCGCCTCGCCACCCTGACCCTGGCCGATCTCGCGGCCGACGCCCGCCGCCTGAACGGCGGCCACGGCCTGCCTTACGGAGAGTCCCATCATGGTTCATGACGTCATCGTGGTCGGCGGCAGCTTCGCCGGGCTGTCCGCGGCGATGCAGCTGGCCCGCGCCCGCCGCCGGGTGCTGGTGATCGATGCCGGCCGGCCGCGCAACCGCTTCGCCGCCGCGTCGCACGGCTTCCTCGGCCAGGACGGCAAGCCGCCGCTGGCGATCCGGGAGGAGGGGCTGCGCCAGCTGCTCGCCTATCCGACCGTGGCGCTGGTCGAGGGCGAGGCGGTGTCGGCCCGCAAGACCGACGGCGGTTTCGTGGTGGCCCTGGCCGGCGGCCGCGAGGAGGCGGCATCCTACCTGATCCTGGCCACCGGCGTGGCCGACGAGCTGCCGCCGATCCGGGGGCTGCAGGAGCGCTGGGGCAGGACGGTGCTGCACTGCCCCTACTGCCATGGCTTCGAGGTCGCCGGCCGGCCGCTCGGCGTCCTGGCCAACCACCCGCTCTCCGCCCATCAGGGCGGGATGCTGCCCGATTGGGGGCCGACCACCTATTTCACCCAGGGCGAGTTCGAGCCCGATGCCGAACAGGCGGCGTATCTGGCCGGCCGTGGCGTCACCATCGAGCGCAGCCCGGTGGTGGAGCTGCTGGGCACCGCGCCGGACCTGGAGGCCGTGCGGCTCGCCGACGGCCGGGTGGTGCCGGTGGCCGCGCTGTTCACAGCGGCGCGGATCCGCATGGCCAGCCCGCTGGCGGAGCAGCTGGGCTGCGCCTTTGACGACGGCCCGCTCGGCCCCCGCCTGCGCGTCGACGATTTCAAGCAGACGACGGTGCCGGGCGTCTTCGCCGCCGGCGACGCGGCGACCCCGATGCACAACGCCACCCTGGCCTCGGCCTCCGGCGTGATGGCGGGGGTGTGTGCACATCGGGCCTTGATGGGGATGGCGGCCTAGCAATCTGGTCGACAGCGTGGCCCGGCTGGGCGAGGCTGCGGCCAAGCCGGAGGAGACCAGGATGTCGTCGCCGATCGAGTTCTATTTCGACTTCGCCAGCCCCTATGGCTATCTCGGCGCCATGCGGATCGACGCGCTGGCCGCGCGGCACGGCCGCGAGGTGCGGTGGAAGCCGGTGCTGCTGGGTCCGATCATGAAGCAGATCGGGACGAGGCCGATCCGCGACCTGCCGGTGCGCGGGCCGTATCTGGAGCAGGATGCGGCGCGCTTCGCCGCCTTCCTCGACATCCCCTTCACCCTGCCGGTGCAATGGCCGATCGCAGCGCTGGCGCCGTCACGCGCGGTGTGGTGGCTGGCCGACGACCGGCCGGCGCTCGCGCACGACCTCGCCGTGGCGCTCTACGACGCACATTGGGGTCGCGGCGAGGATATCGCCGCGCCCGAGGCGGTGGTGCGCATCGCCGCCGGGCTCGGCCTCGACGCGGCGGAGACGGACGAGGCGATCCGGCGGCCGGAGGTCAAGGACCGGCTGCGGGCCGAGACCGAGGCGGCGGCGGCGAAGGGTGTGTTCGGATCGCCCTTCTTCCTGCTCGACGGCGAAGGCTTCTGGGGCGCCGACCGGCTGGACCAGTTGGAGTGGCGCCTCCAGGGCAGTCCGCGCGCCGGCTGACCCCCGTTGCTGTCATCCTCGGGCTTGACCCGAGGATCCAGGGGCTGCTTTCAGAGCGGTTCTCGGTGGCCCCTGGATTGCCGGGTCAAGCCCGGCAATGACAGGAAGGGGGCGGTGTCCAGCCCGCCCTTTTACCGCACCTTCTCCGGCTTGTAGTACTCCGGCGCCCAGCCCTTGCCGGTCCAGCGGAACAGGCGGCTGCCGTCGATCAGAAGGTCGCGTTTGCCGGCGCTATAGCTCGGCGCCAGGCCCAGTTCATGCGCCTTGCCGTCGGCAACCGGGGTTAGCGACTGCGAGCCCTCGGACAGGATCTCCCACGGGCAGCCGCTGGCGTCGCAATGCTTGGCGTCGTTCCAGAACACGATCACGTCCGGGCTCAACTGGCCGGGCTTCTCGTCCAGC